>JAISSE010000024.1 GCA_031273285.1 Prevotellaceae bacterium | reverse complement strand
AAGAAGGCACGGAAGCGGCTGCGGTAACAAGCGTAGGAATGTTTACTACTTCTGCCGGTTCCAATCAACCGCCCCAGCCAATTGATTACATTGTCAATAAACCGTTTCTGTACGCTATTTGTGAAAAAAGTACGGGCGTAATTTTATTTATGGGAAAGTCAGGAAAAATCGAACAGTAATTATCGCTTGGTTACGGCGATGACAATACGGGAACCTCTAAAAAACTGTTTTTTGGAGTTTGACGTCAATTTTAAGTTTGTTATTTTTAATCGCAAAGGGCGCAAAGAATACACAAAGAATGCAAAGTGTTTTTCTTTGTGCCTTTGTGTTTAAATAATTTCTTTACGGTGCGTCGATGTGAATTGAAACATCCATCCAAATAAAAATATACCTGTCATAAGAAAAAAATATCTATCTTTGCAGCATTAATTAACATGAAAATAATAATGATAAAAACGGAAATTTATCGAAATTCGGATAATCGGAAGTGAATAAAAACAGAAAAATAGTCGTAGGGATAACCGGAGCAAGCGGTTCCTGTTATGCTTATCAGTTGTTGAAAAAGGCAGTTGCAGCCGGTATTTGTCGGGATAATATTTCGGTGGTATTCAGTGTAAACGGAAAAGAAGTGTTTGAATACGAACTCGGTAATGCAATTTTTCGGGAAAT
Organism: Prevotellaceae bacterium; assembly: GCA_031273285.1. GTDB lineage: Bacteria > Bacteroidota > Bacteroidia > Bacteroidales > UBA932 > JAIRLF01. The sequence continues at coordinate 2,745 of JAISSE010000024.1, read as the reverse complement.
TGCCGAAAATTTTGGAATATACGGTAACAGCGACTTTATGACGCCATTGGCATCCGGTTCGTCCGACATTGACACGCTGATTGTTGCGCCGTGTTCGATGGGAACTCTTGCCCGCATCGCCACAGGGCTTGCTTCCGACCTGATTTCGCGAACGGCGGACGTCATGCTGAAGGAACGCAGGCGACTTATTCTGGTAACAAGGGAAACACCGTTGAATTTGATACATTTGGAAAATATGCTCGCGGTAACAAAAGCCGGAGGAATCATATGCCCCGCAAGTCCGTCGTTTTACAGCAAGCCCGACAATCGTGATGCTCTCATTGCCACCGTTACCGAAAGGATTTTGAGTCTGGCGGGCATCGACTGTCCGGACAGATATAAATGGATGACAAATAATAAGCTATAAACATAAATAATATAATTATGATACACAAATCTAATTTTTCGCTGAAAAATATTGACGGAAATCCGTTTAATCCGGTTCGCATGTTTAAACGGACAGTGAATCCGGCGGCAAAGAAATCGCATTTAACGGCAAATGCGCGGATATTTGTTTTAATTTCGCTGTTCTGTGCGGAAATCTGTATTGCCCAGGCGCCCGCGCATCTCACCACCGAGTTGCTGGAACACACCGACCGCGTATTTCTCGACGGTTATCCTGCCGATATTCCGCCGGCGAAACTCGGCGATGTGATAGAACGCTATCAGACAGCGGCAATACGCAGCTCCGAACCCTATCTGGGCTGGACGGTGAACAGCGATAAAAATAACACACTGCAAACGGCTTATCATATACTCGTCGCCTCGTCGCCCGAACTGCTTGCCGGGAACGAAGCCGATATGTGGGACAGCGACGAAATCGCGAGCGACAATTCCGTGTCGGTACAATATGCGGGAAAACCGCTGCAAACTTCAACCGTATATTACTGGAAAGTCAAAATCAGGGACAATCACGGTACGGAAAGCGATTTTTCGCACATAAAAAGTTTCATGACCGCCGATAAATTCGACAGTGAAACATCCCGCTACCCCCTGCAGATTACCGACGAATATCCGGTAAAAATAACGTATCCGGGCAACGGTCATACCTTTATTGATTTCGGTAAAGATGCTTTCGGAAAGCTGAAACTGACCTTATCGTCAAATAAAGAGACGGATACCGTTGTCATCCGTTTGGGCGAGTGCCTCAGAGACGGGCTGATTGACCGAAAACCTGCCGGAACAATCCGTTATGCCGAATATCGGCTGCCGCTGATGACCGGCGTCCACACCTATGCAGTCAAAATACGACCCGACAGACGCAATACGGACAAATCGGCAAACGGTTTCGGGGCGCATCCGATACTGATGCCCGATTATATCGGCGAAGTATATCCGTTCCGCTACTGCGAAATAGAAAATTACAGCCCTGCGCCGGCGGTTGAAAATATTGTGCGCCAAACGGTACACTATCCTTTCAATGAAACTGCCGCCTCCTTTCATTCATCCGACAGCGTACTGAATCAGGTGTGGGACTTATGCAAATATTCCATCAAAGCAACATCATTTACAGGCACATATATCGACGGAGACCGTGAACGTATTCCCTACGAAGCCGATGCATTTATCACTCAGCTGGCTCACTATTCGGTCGACCGCGAATATTCAATTGCCCGTCATACCCACGAACATCTTATAAAACACGCGACATGGCCCACCGAATGGATTTTACAGTCGGTACTGATGGCGTGGTACGACTATCTTTACACCGGCAATCCGGCTTCGCTGCAAAAATATTACGAAGACCTGAAATGCAAGTCGCTGATGGGATTAAAAGAAAGTAACGGATTAATCAGTTCGAAAACAGGGAAGCAGACACCCGAATTTTTACAGTCAATCCGGTTGAACAGCGGAACATTAAGAGATATTGTCGACTGGCCTCATACCGGCATACTCGGGCTGGGAAAAAACGAGGGGGGCGAAACCGACGGTTTTGTGTTTACGGATTATAACACCGTTGTAAACGCCTATCATTACGAGGCTGTCAGGCTTCTCGGCAAAATAGCGGAAGCAGTGGGAAAAACCGCCGACAGGGATTTTTATGCCGGAGAAGCCGAACATGTCAAATCGCAAATCAACCGGCTGCTTTTCGACGCGGATAAAGGTTATTACAACGACGGTATCGGGACAAATCACAGTTCGCTCCATGCCTGCATGTTTCCGATGGCTTTCGGCATAGTTCCCGCAAAGCATACAGCCTCCGTCATGGATTTTATACGTTCGAGGGGAATTGCCTGCATGTTCGGCGCGCCTGCTCTGGTAAATGCCGCATACGAAGCGCATGACGCCGAATACGGGCTGCAGCTGCTCTCATCAACCGCCGAACGCAGCTGGTACAACATGATTCGCGCAGGGTCGACCATTACGCTCGAAGCATGGGACAACAAGTACAAACCCAATCAGGACTGGAATCATTCGAGCGGCGCTGCTCCGGCTTTCCTCATCGCCCGCCGGCTGATGGGCATAGAGCCGGTTGAACCCGGATTCCGCAGAATCCGCATCAAACCGCAACCGGCAACACTCCGGCAGGCAGAGATGCAAATTCCTTCGGTAAGAGGCGTTATACGTGTTTCGTTCGACAATCTGCCCGGCAGAAAATTTTCTCTGGAAGCGGATATTCCCGCCAACAGCGTTGCCGAAATATGGTTGCCGCGACTGTCGAAAAAGTACAGGCTGACGGTTGACGACATTCCGCAAAAAGGCAGG
>JAISSE010000019.1 GCA_031273285.1 Prevotellaceae bacterium | reverse complement strand
CGTATTTATTCAGCGCGAAATCAACCGAAGCGGGGAGTTTTCCCGTAGGCTGCACGCCCTTATACCGGGAATCCGGCGACCCCTCCGGCTTGTGAATATAGTACGAGCAGGAATTGTTAAACTCGTCCAGCGGCGTTTTGTACCCTGCCGGCTTGACGACGAAGATGATATTGTCCCCTTCGACAGGCAACTGATATTTCCCCGACGCATCCGTTACGGAAACTTCCCTGCCGTTCGATACCGCCACCTGTGCGATACCTTTTTCCTTTCTGTCCTTTTTCCCGTTACTGTTCAAATCTTCAAAAACATATCCGGTAACAACCGATTGTCCGAACACGGGAATCGCCATCCGGACAAATATTAAGATATAAATTAACTGTTTCATTTAACTGTTTTTATTTGATAAATATTTAATTATTACGACCGTTTTAACGGCGCTTATCCGAGTACAAAGATACTCGTTTATTATTACAATGCGATAACAAAACTGTTAAAAAATTATGACCGGTAAACGATGAACTTTCCGCTCGTGCGAAAGCAACCCTTTCAGGGTTTTGTACCCGCCCTGTCGTCATTAGCAGCCCTTAATCGAACGCAAAATTCCTGTTGTGCACACAAAAAATTCGCATATTGATTTTTTTTGATAACTTTGCGCCTTGTGTAATTAGTGATTATGACATTGAAACGTAAAAATATACTGGCATATTCGCTGTTTTTGGCGGGATTGTTTTTGGCGGGCATTGTAACGGATATGCTCGGCTTGAGGATAGATCTTACGGAAGACAGGCGCTATACTGTCGCCGAACCAAGTAAGCGGATTATAAAAAATCTTGACGATGTGGTTTTTATACGCATTTATCTTGACGGGGAAATGCCTGTGCACGTGAAAAAATTCAGGACTGCGGTGCGCGAAAAGCTGGACGAACTGAAACGGTATTCGCGAAAAAACATACAGTACGAATTTCGGAATCCGTCGGAAGGAAGCGACGAAAAACGCTTTGCCGTTTTCGACGAACTCATGCGGAAAGGCTTGATTCCGCTTACCATACGCGAAAACGACGCGGAAGGCGGTGCGACGCAAAGAGTGATTTTCCCCGGAGCATTGGTGAACTACAAGGGAAAAGAACTGTCGGTTAATTTTGTGAAAACCAATCAAAAATTCAGTGTCGAAGAAAACCTGAATTTTGCGTTGCAGAGTTTGGAATACGAAATAATGAACGTTATCCAAAAAATCAGCCGTACAAACAAGGATAAAATAGCTTTTATCGAGGGGCACGGCGAACTTGACGACAACAGCGTGTGGGGAATATCCGAAAGCCTAAGCGATTACTACGACATTGAAGCCGTTACGATTGAAGGCGCTACCGGAATACTCGACGAATACAAGGCGGTCGTTGTTGCCAAACCGATGGAACGCTGGTCTGAGGCAGATAAATTTGTTATCGACCAGTATATCATGCAGGGAGGACGTACAGCATGGTTTATCGACGCGGTTCATATTCACGAAGACAGTCTTTCGAGAGGCGAGGCGACCATGGGCTTCATCTGCGAACATAATCTTAACGACCAGCTGTTTAACTATGGCGTTCGTATCAACGCCAATGTCCTGCAGGACATACAGTGTTCGAAAATCCGCATTGATGTGGCTTTGCCGGGGATGCCTCCCGATTTTCGTTTTGCTCCGTGGACATATTTTCCGCTGCTCTGGACACCGCCGGATAATCCAATAACCAGGGGAGTAGATCTTGTCAAGGCTCAATATCCGGGAGTTATAGACACGGTGGGAAATAATGCGGCGATAAAAAAGACATATCTGCTGTATTCTTCCGAACACGCAAAGGTAACGAACGCCCCGCTGGTTGTCAGTTTGTCGCAGGTTGACGAAAAGATTACGCAACAGGTCTTCAACAGTTCCTATTTGCCTGTAGCCGTTTTACTTGAAGGCGAATTTAATTCCCCGTTCAGGAACAGGATAGTTTCGCAGTACATAACCGGACAGGGATTTACCTTCAGTCCCAAAAGCAGGAAAACCAAGATGGTTGTTGTATCCGACGGCGATATTATCCGCAATGACGTGAATAAATCCGGAATAGAATCAATCCCCTACCGTCTGGGTTACGACCGGCATACGGAGTACACTTACGGAAACAATGATTTCGTAATGAATGTAATCAATTATCTTACCGACGAAAACGGACTGATGGAGATAAAAAACAGAACTCTCAAAATGAGGCTGCTCGACAATTCCAAAATAGCGCATCATCATACAGGGATAATCCTGATTAACACCCTTATCCCTCCGGCAGTCATCATTCTGTGCGGGATAGTATTTGTCCTGTATCGACGCAGAAAATACAGTGTGTGAGGTCTTCGCGACGTTCAGCGACTATTGCAGCGCCGATTTCAACGCCCGGTATCCGGCAAGGCTGACTTTCAGCCATTCGCCGTTTTTCAGCAGTATCTGCTGATTTTGCTTGCCGTACGATTCTATTGCCGAAATATATTCGATATTAACAATATACGACCTGTGAACCCGAATAAACAGACTTTTCGGCAGATGCGATTCGAAATATTTCATTGTCTGCTCTTTCAGATATTTGCCCTCATTGGAGATAACCATCACATAATCGCCTTCCGAACGGAGATAAACTATATCGTTAATCGATATCACCTTTATTTTTTGCCTGGTTTTAAACATGATGCGCTCCAGAATTTCCGTATCGGCGGGTTCCGGTTTTTCGGACTGTTCCCGGTCGGATTTTATTTCAAAACGTTGTGCATTGGCATAAAAATACAGAACAAATATCACATGATGCGTCAGCCCTATCAAACCTTTCACGGGCAAAGTCGGCAAAAGGGCAAGAACTTCATTTTCATCCAGAAAGATATAATCCAAAAAATATCCCGTTCCCACCCCGAATGCAATGATAATAATGCCCAAAACGCTGTAACTGACACTGCGCTGTACCTGCTTCAATGTTTCAAATTTGCCGTACTGCAAAACAATCCAAAGCATAACGCCCAGACCTGCAAACAGTATCGAATGAAACAAAGCATCGACGACCAGTGTCCCGAACGCGACGGGAACAAGCAAAGACATTGACAATGCATGTAATATGGCGTAAACCGTCCATAAAAAAGCATATATGAATATCCTTATTTTGTTTTCTAATAATGGCATCGAACGGGCTAATTTCTTATTTCGACACCGCCGAATACAACGGAACCCTTGATAATCAGCCTGCGCGATGTGTCGATTACATCCGTTATTCTGCGGCTGTCGTCTATACCTCCCAATATTGATTCGACCTGCACATCCAGCAGCCAGTTGTCGGGTACAAAGAGAGAGATGCCGCCGAAAATCGCTTCGATATTCAGCAGAGTATCGCCTTCGGGCAAATATGCTTTCCGCAAATCAAGTTCTATACC
>JAISSE010000005.1 GCA_031273285.1 Prevotellaceae bacterium | reverse complement strand
TACAGGATGGTCAACATCAACGATACCGACAAACAGATCGAGGGACTTGAACTTGTCTTCATAGAGCTGCCGAAGTTTAAGCCTACCGGCAGGGCGGAGAAAAAGCTGTATGACCTGTGGCTGAGATTTTTGACAGCCATAAGGGGAGACTCCGATGAAGTCCCGCCCGAACTGCTGGAGGAGGGAGTAACCAAAGAAGCCGTGCGTTATCTTGAACGCAACTCCTACACCAAAGGACAGCTGGAAGCCTACGACAAATACTGGGATATTATCCGTACCGAACGCACCAGATACTTGGACGCTCTGGAAAAAGGTGAAGCGAAAGGTAAGGCGGAAGGGTTAAAGGAAGGTGAAAAAGAGCGCAAACAACTTGCCGCCGCCCTTGCCCGTGAACGTCTTGAAAAGGAGAAGAAGGAAGCTGCCCTTACCCGTGAGCGTGAAGAAAAGGAAACTCTCGAACAACGCATTGCCGAATTGGAAAACCGTTTAAAACAGAAATGAATCTCCGAAAATACCAAAAATAGGATACACCGCAATTTTATTGCGGTTATTCAAATACGTTATAATATCGTCCCAACAGGGCTGATTGACGCGCCGCTAAACAGATTCAGACTTCATTTGCCGTTAATATTTTTGTAGATATAATCATACAGATTTTCAAACGTCAGGATACTCGTAATTTCTTGTGCCTGTATTTTAACGCCGAACAAACTCTCGACAAGAGCTACCATATCTACCAATCCCAAGCTGTCAATATCCAGAGTATCTTTAATATTCGCATCGGGAATAAGTGTTGATATTTCTATTTCAAACTCTTCGGCTAACGCTTCATTTACCTTATTAATCAATTCTGTCTTTTCCATTGATTGCTATATATATTACAATTATTTGATATTCTTTACTATTAGTGTCGAATTAGTTCCGCCGAAGCCGAATGAGTTCGACAGAAAAGTATCGAAAATTTTTTCTACCCTTTTAACCGGAATATTCAATTTAACCGAATCATCGTCGGGATTTTCGAAATTCAAATTCGGGGCAATGAATCCGTTTTTCATCATCAGCATCGAATATATTATCTCGCTTGCACCCGCCATCCACATTTCGTGTCCCGTCATTGATTTTGTTGAAGTTATTTCCGGTTTATGGTCGCCGAATACATTCGCAATAGCCTTAGCCTCATTGGCATCGCCAACAGGTGTGGATGTGGCGTGCGCATTGATGTATCCTATGGTGCGAATATCTATGCCAGCCTCGTTGATAGCCATTTGCAGCGAACGACTTGGTCCGTCGACATTGGGTACCGAAATATGGTCGCCATTGGACGAAAATCCGTATCCGGTAATTTCCGCCAAAACAGGCGCTCCGCGTTTTACCGCCGACTCATAGCTTTCGATTATAACCGTTGCTGCGCCGCCGCCGGGTACCAAACCGTCTCTGTCCCTGTCGAATGGACGTGAAGCCTTTTCCGGTTCGTTTTCACGTATGGAGAATGCGTTGATGCCATCGAAACTTCCTATAGAGTAGGGATTTACTTCCTGTGCACCACCGCAGACAACACAATCCTGCAATCCCGCCTGAATCAGCATCCTCCCAAGTCCTATTGCGTGAGAACCGCTGGCGCAGGCTCCGGAAATGGTCAAATTGATGCCTTTAAGTTTGAAAATACATGAAAGATTCATCGTTACGGTTGAATTCATCGATTGAAATATTGCGCCGGAACCTATCATTGTCGTGTCTTTCTTTTCGCGCATAGTATCAATACTTTTCATTACGGCGTCGGCGCTGCTGTCGTTTCCATACAGTAAACCGACTTCGTGAGCGGCAAGATAATCGCGGTCTATTTTTGCGTTTTTCAGAGCTTCGTCCGTTGCAAGATATGCATAATTACATTGTTCTGCCATATACACACGCTGGTTACGGCTAAGAACGCCTTTCAGATTGGGGGTTTCCAGGCTGGCTGTCAATCCCGAACGAAATCCAAGTTCTTTACGTGAACGGTCGAAAATAATCCCCGATTTTCCTTCGTACAGAGATTTGGATACTTCTTCAAGATTTTTCCCCAAGCAAGAATAAATTCCCATACCTGTGATTACAACTCTTTGTTTCATCTGTATTACTTAATTTTGTTCTTTTCCTGTTGTCAGCAGTTTATCAAGGGTTTCGTGAATACGTGTTCTGACATCGATCAATTTTTTCAATTTGCCGTTTTTGAAAAGTTTACGAAACTCAATCCGACTTTTCCACCTGTTCCAAGCCTTGCCGTACCATATCACGAATATAAACAAAAACGGCAAACAAACCAGACAGGCCAGAGCAACCGGTATCGAGCCGGTGATTGCCCACGCGGAGAAAAAAATGATGATGTTCGACAATGGTATTGTTATCAACACGCTAAGCACTAAGGTAATGGTTCCGTGCAGCATTTCATCGCTTATTTTCCTGTTCACCAGTTTCGGCGGATAAATGACCAGTATATTGGATATGAACGCGGCAAGATAAAGCGGAAATAATACTGCAAACAGTAATGCCATGAGAATAATTTTCGTACACGAAGTTTTTTTGTCAAAAAACTCATCCCTGATTTTCAACTTTTTAATTTCACTATTCAAAAAAGTCGCATCATCGTAAACATGCTGTATCTCGTTTTCTTTTCCGGATGTTTTCAATGTATTCAAACGTTCGACAAACTGTTTGTCCGACAACAGTTTTTCGGGAAGTTTGCCGGAATCGAAACCGTTGGTTTCCGCATATTTAATTCCGTAAGTGTTTCTCAGAAAATCTATCGCTTCATAGTTGTCCAAATCCGTGATATTGAGCATCATTTCAGCGACCCTGTCTCTGACCGCCTTATTTGCTTCTCTCTGGGCGGTTCTGTGTTTTTCCTTATACAGCTCATAATAAGGCTTCAATGAGACGGGTTTTCCGAACTTGATGAGTATGTCTTCGCGTATGTTGAAATAATCCGAATAATGATTGCATGAAGGCACGATGAATATTTCTTTTTCGAAATTGCTTTTTTCCGCCGTTTCAAGAGCAAGCCGCACATATCCGTATGAAAACCGTCCCAGCCATCTTTTATCCTGATGCCCAGCTTCGGGATATATGATTATGAGTCCGTTGTTCAACAGTTCGTGATTTGCTTTGGCGAAAGTGTCGGCATTGTTCGAGAGGCTTCCTATCCCCTGATACAGCAAACGGAAAGCCGGCATTATCCCTATTCCGCGGAAAATAGTCCCGAAAACGGGATAATCAAACGCATCGGCGCGAGCAATCGCTCTGATTTTTCTTTTCCCGTGCTTATTGATTGCCAGAACCAGTGCCAGAGCGTCGTTCAAACTGTTCTGATGGTCGGACACAACCATCGCCGGTGCGTTTTCAGGTATATTTTCCTTGTCGAGAAAATAAATTTTCCTGTAATATACGGAATGAGCAAGCCATACATATTGCTTGAACATCCTGTATAACAAACCTTTTCGCCCGCTTGGCAACTTGACGGTTTTATTTTCTTCCATTATGCGCTGTCTCATTTCTATGCTTTTGTTTTTTATAGTACTACGGCATTACCAACAATAATTTGGGGGGCAAAGGTAAGAAAGAAAACCGGAAACACCAAAAAAGTTTTCAGCGAGTTTATTTTCTCCCGCTGGCGTCGGGATGTTTTGTCATTATTTATCACTGTTAAACAATGCAAACGGGCTTTGTCGGTTTTCAATTCGAATATATCGCAAATGCAATGTATTTTCGGAAATAAAAAACCTGTCATCCCGTCAAAACATGGTCCCGGAGGATTTTTCGGGATTCGATTTTTTTCGTACAGGTCGAAACTCCCGATTCGACACAAAATGGATTGCCGTGCTTTTTACACGGGGATAGCGACGTATTTGCGAAAAATGTGTAACTTTGCACGAAAATTCAGACTTTTCACAGGACATACCAGGACTGTTAATAGTTTGAAAAACATAATATAATATGAAAGTATCGGAAATATTGTTTTCTTCCGAAAAACGGAATTTTTTAATCAAAATTAATTATAATCGGCATGATTTCCTGTAACATTAACGAAACTAATCCTTTATTGACGGATTGGAATACGCCTTTCCAAACTCCTCCTTTCGGACAGATAAAAAACGAGCATTATTTGCCCGCATTCAAAACCGCCATAAAAAACGCGGAAGCGGAAATAGACGCCATCGCCGAAAATAATGAAAATCCGACGTTTGAAAATACTGTGGTTGCCCTCGAACTTGCCGGCAAACAGCTGAAACGCATCTCCGCCGTGTTTTTCAACATGGAAGAAGCCGAAACAAACGACACTCTGCAAACCGTTGCTCGGGAAGTATCCCCTTTGCTTACAAAATTCGGCAACGATTTATATCTCAACGAAAAATTGTTTGCAAAAATCAGAGAAGTGAAAAAAAATACTTCGGATTCGTCGGATTTGACCGGCGAGCAAAAAATGCTTCTTGAAGAAACATATTCCAATTTTGTCGGAAACGGAGCAAATCTTTCCGAAACGGATAAAAAGCAGTTCAGAGAAATATCCGAACAGCTTGCCCTGCTGACATTAACTTTCGGACAGAACGTGCTTGCCGCAACAAACAGTTACACACTGCACATAACCGATGAACAGGATATTAGGGGGCTGCCGGAAGGAATAGTCGACGCCGCCCGCGAAGAAGCGAAAAGCCGAAACCTCGACGGTCTGCTGTTTACGCTGCATCAGCCAAGCTGTATGCCTTTCCTTAAATATGCCGACAACAGAGAGTTAAGAGAAAAAATATACCGTGCCTACAACTCGAAAGCAACATCGGGCGAAAAATCGAATACAGACATTGTCAAACAGATAGCCAATCTGCGGCTGCAAATGGCGAATTTGCTGGGCTACAAGTCGTATGCCGAATTTTCGCTGAAAAGAACGATGGCTAAGAATATCAAATCGGTGAATAATCTTCTCGACAGTCTGATTGCGGCGGCAAAACCAGTTGCCGAAAAAGAACTGGAGACGATACGGAAATTCGCCGAATCGCAGGGAGCAAATTTCAGGATTATGCCCTGGGATTTAAGCTATTATTCCGAAAAACTGAAAGCGTCGAAATATAATCTTGACGACGAAACGACCCGTCCGTATTTCAGGCTGGAAAATGTTGTGGAAGGTGTTTTTAAACTGTCGAATATCCTGTACGGGCTTAATTATGAACTGCAAACGGATATACCTCTTTATCATCCCGACGTCAGGGCATACAAGGTAACCGCCGAAGACGGCAGGTTTCTGGCGGTACTCTATCTCGATTTTTTTCCGCGCGAGGGAAAAAGCGGCGGCGCGTGGATGACAAATTTCAGGGAACAGTCGAATGTAAACGGTGAAGAACAGCGCCCTGTGGTTTCGCTGGTTTGCAATTTCACGAAACCGACGGAATCCAAACCCTCGTTATTGACATTTTACGAAGTGGAAACATTTTTACACGAATTTGGACACGGTTTGCACGGAATACTTTCCGAAATCACATACGAAAGTCTGTCGGGAACAAATGTTTACCGCGATTTTGTGGAACTGCCTTCGCAACTTATGGAGAATTTCTGTGTGGAAAAAGATTTTCTCGATATTTTTGCCCGGCATTATCGGACAGGCGAGAAAATTCCGGCGGAACTTGTCGGCAGGATTGTCGAAAGCCGGAATTTTATGGAAGGATATGCGACTGTGCGACAGCTGAATTTCGGTCGTCTGGATATGGCTTACCATACCCGTGAGATTCCTCTCGAACAGGATATATTCGATTTTGAGAAGGACGCGACAAAAGAAACGAGCGTATTGCCGGCGGTGGACGGAGACCTGATAAGTTCTTCGTTTGCACATGTTTTTTCGGGAGGATATGCCGCCGGATATTACAGCTACAAGTGGTCGGAAGTGCTTGATGCGGACGCTTTTTCGGTATTCAAACAAAACGGGATTTTTGATAAAGCCACTGCCGAATCGTTCAAAAATAATATCCTTGCCAAAGGAGGCTCCGAAGACCCGATGCAGCTGTATCTTCGATTTCGCAAACAGGAACCTTCAATCGAGGCACTACTAATTCGCAGCGGACTGAAATAGTTGAGAGTTGAGAGTTGAGAGTGAATTGCGAAACGTAAGTTCGACGCAGTCAATTAAAAATTACGATTTACGATATATTTAATGAGATATCCGAAAATATTATAAGATATTCGGACAAATTAAGATATCTGCGCAAATCCTTAAAATTCGTGATTTTTAATTCAACTCTCAATTCTCAATTCTCAACTCTCAACTCTCAACTCTCAACTCACTCGATTACCGGATTTTTTTGAGAGCCTCCAGCAGAGCGGTATTTTCGGCGGGTGTTCCGACTGTTATTCTTATGCAGTTATTTATTACGGAACTGCGGTTGCGGGTTACGATTTTCATGGCAATCAGTTCCGAGTATATTCTGTCGGCGTCGTCCGTTTCGACCAGAAAGAAATTGGCGTCGGAATGATAAACCCGCCTGATTGAAGGAATTTCGGACAGTTCTCTCCGCAGTCTCTGTTTTTCTTCGAGAATGGCGGCTTTGCGGCTGCGAAATTCCTCTTCGTTCACAAGCGCGTCGAAAGCAGCCTGCTGATTAAGTCCGCTGACGTTATACGGCGCTTTGACCCTGTTAAAGTAAGCGATGATTTCCGGATTCGAATACGCAAGTCCGATTCTTGCCGAAGCCAGCGCTCTGCTTTTGCTGAATGTCTGTGCAACAATGATATTGGGATATTTGTCCGTTTCGGATACAAACGACTGCGAGCCGGCAAAATCAATGTAAGCCTCGTCGATAAACACGATGCCGTTGAAATTCTCCGCAATAAACCTGATGTCGTCGGGTTTGATGAGATTACCCGTAGGATTGTTCGGCGAACAGATGAAAATTATTTTAAGATGCACGTCGTCAAGAAAGGGAGTCAAAGCCGGCAAATTTATCTGAAAATCTTCGCGTAAAGGTATTTCAATCATCTCTGCGTCGTTGATTTCGGCAGACACTTTGTACATGCCGTAAGTCGGCGGGAAACACATGGCTTTGTCTGTTCCCGGACTGCAAAATATTCTGAAGACCAAATCAATCACTTCATCGCTTCCGTTGCCGACAAATATTCTGTCCTCCGGAATATTTTTCAGTTCGCCGAGTTTCCGTTTCAC
>JAISSE010000325.1 GCA_031273285.1 Prevotellaceae bacterium | reverse complement strand
ATCTATTGCCTTTGTATAGCTGTTTATTCCTTCGGAAATACTGTTCATTTTCACGAATACGTTTCCCAAACCGGCAAAAGCGGAAGCGTTCGGTGCGATTTTCAATGATTCGGAATAATCGGCAAAGGCAGCGCTGTAGTTTTCGAGGGCGAAATAAGCGTCGCCTCTGATTTGCAATGTCTCGGCGTCAATGGTTTTCGCACTTAGTCTGTCAACTGCCTCGGCATATTTTTTCATATGTAACAGAATCTTTCCAAGACGGTTACGGGCTTTGATATTGGTCGAATCAAATTTTATCGATTTGGACAGAATATCAACGGATTCCCCGTATTGTCCCCTCTCCGCCGCTTCGGAGCCTTTGACGAATAAAATACGGCTTTTTTCGGAAACATCCTTGTTGTCCGTCAATTCAAGCAGTTTTCCGAACAGCAGACCGACAATAAACAGCGATGCAATTCCGAAAGCAGTCTTGAATATATTCCTTATTTTCATATTGTAGAAAGACCGACTAAGCGATTATTATTGTTCCGGTCTTCCGTGGCAGTTTTTGTATTTTTTTCCGCTGCCGCAGGGACAGGCGTCGTTACGTCCCGGACGTTTTTCGACTTTGACGGGCATCACGGCGCGTGATTCCTCCGAACCGCTCGATGTTGCCAAATCGTCGCGTCTGGTTTGCATTTTGCTCATGTCGGTACGCCGCTGTTCGCTTTGGCGCACATCGCTTTCGTCCCTAAGCGCTATCCGGGCTTTCATCAGCATCCCCGTCATCTCGCGAGTAATCTCGTTGAGCATGTTTTTGAACAGGTTATACGACTCGAATTTGTAGATTAACAGCGGGTCTTTTTGCTCGAAAGTCGCATTTTGCACCGACTGTTTCAATTCGTCCATTTCGCGCAAATGTTCCTTCCAGTGTTCGTCAATCATAACCAGCATTATCGTTTTGCTGTATGATTTTCCAAGCGCCCTGCCTTTAGTTTCGTATGCTTCTTTAAGATTGACGGAGACATTCAGAATCTTGTGTCCGTCGCTTATTGGAAGCTGTATGTTTTCATACAGACGACCCTGCTTTTCGTATACATTTTTGATGAGGGGGAATATCCGTTCCGACATGCTGTCTATTTGACGGTTATAAACGTTTTCGACCTCTACTGCAAGTTTTTCCGCGATTTCCGCACTGTTTATTTCCGCATATTCTTCCTCGCCGAACGGCGGCTGTATGCACAGAGTTTTGAATATTTCATTGCAGAACGATTTGTAGTCAAGTCCCGACAGCTGTTCCGCCAGTGAATCGCAGTAGTCGGATATCATATTAAATATGTCCACATCAACTCTTTCTCCGTACAAAGCATGATTACGGCGCGAATATATCACCTTACGCTGTGAGTTCATAACATCGTCATACTCAAGCAAACGCTTCCGGATACCGGAATGGTTTTCTTCGACTTTGCGCTGCGCCTTTTCTATCTGACGTGAAAGCATGGAAGCCTGTATCACTTCATCTTCCTTTATGCCAAGCGTATCCATGATTTTCGAGATACGTTCCGACCCGAACAGGCGCATGAGATTGTCTTCCAGAGAGACATAAAATTGCGACGTTCCCGGATCTCCCTGACGACCCGAACGTCCTCTGAGCTGTCTGTCAACACGGCGTGATTCGTGGCGTTCGGTACCGATAATTGCCAGTCCTCCCGCATCTTTGACGCCGTTGCCGAGTTTGATGTCGGTTCCGCGTCCTGCCATGTTGGTTGCGATGGTAACCGTGCCTGCCTGTCCCGCTTCGGCGACGATTTCCGCTTCGCGCTGATGCTGTTTGGCGTTCAAGACGTTATGCTTGATGTTTCTCCTTTTGAGCATTGTGCTCAGCAGTTCCGAAATTTCCACCGATGTCGTGCCTACAAGTACGGGACGGTTGTCCATCTTGCTAAGTTTTTCGATTTCAGCCACAACTGCCTTGTATTTTTCCCTTTTGGTCTTGTAAATCAAATCGGCATAATCGTTGCGTATTACAGGCTTGTTTGTCGGAATCACAATAACATCAAGATAATAAATCTTCCAAAATTCGCCCGCTTCCGTTTCGGCAGTACCGGTCATCCCCGCAAGTTTGTGATACATGCGGAAATAGTTTTGCAGGGTTATTGTCGCAAAAGTCTGCGTAGCCGCCTCTATCTTAACATTTTCCTTGGCTTCGATGGCTTGATGCAAACCGTCTGAATATCTGCGTCCTTCAAGAATACGGCCTGTCTGTTCATCGACAATTTTCACCTTGTTGTCCATCACCACATATTCGATTTCCTTCTCGAACATTGTATAAGCCTTCAACAGCTGGTGGATTGTATGCAAACGTTCCGATTTTATGGAATAATCGCTGAATAAGGCACTTTTGGCAGCTTCTTTTTCCTGAAGCGGCATGTTGCCTGTTTCGATTTTTTCCATTTCGACACCCACGTCGGGCATGACGAAAAACGAATGGTCGTTTACGATTTCGGAAATAAATTCTATTCCTCTTTCGGCAAGTTCCACCGAGTTTTGTTTCTCGTCTATTGCAAAGAACAAGCCGTTTTTACCGAATTTTTTTTCCTCTGTTTCTTCGAGACCTTCCTTTATCCTGCGTTCATTCTCTTTTTTTATTTTCTCGTTTTCTTTTTTATCTTCATCCGTCAGATTATTAATGAGGTGAGGCATTTTTTTACTGTTCTCCTGCATGTAGAAATTTTCGGTTTCCTGCATTAACGATTTATTACCCTGCTCACTAAGGAATTTGATGATGGGTTTGTATTTGGGTAAGCCTTTGTGCGCCCGATATAAAAGCTCGCCTCCTTCTCTCAATTTATTTTCCGCAATAAGTTTCCTTGATTCGGACAATAACTGAGTAACCAGATTTCGTTGAGCCGAATACAGTTTTTCCACAAAAGGTTTGTACTCGTTAAACATCTGATCATCACCGCGAGGCACAGGTCCCGCAATAATCAGAGGAGTACGTGCGTCGTCAATCAGCACCGAATCGACCTCGTCCACTATTGCGTAATGATGTTTGCGCTGAACCAGTTCATCGGGCGAAAACACCATGTTATCACGAAGATAGTCAAATCCGAACTCATTATTTGTTCCGAAAGTAATATCTGCGGCATAGGCGTTCCGTCTTGCGGGAGAATGCGGCTCGTGCTTGTCGATGCAATCTACCGATAATCCGTGAAATTCGTATATCGGACCCATCCATTCGGAATCGCGCTGCGAAAGGTACGAATTGACCGTTACCACATGTACTCCCTTTCCTGCCAGAGCGTTGAGAAAGACGGGCAAGGTTGCGACGAGGGTTTTTCCTTCGCCGGTACCCATTTCGGCTATCGCGCCTATTAATTTCTTTTTCCCGTCGGTGGTATTTTCGTATTGCAGTTTCGGAGCATTCAGCACTATCCCTCCGGCTAACTGCACATCGTAATGCACCATATCCCACGTGATTAGATTCCCGCCGGCCATCCATTTGTTTGTCCAGACAGCTTTGTCGCCGCTGATGACTACATTCGCTTTTTTGGCGGCAAGTTCTCTGTCAAAATCGGTTGCGGTAACAACAAGCTGTTCGTTTTCCTTGAAACGTTGCGCCGTACTTTTCACTATTGCAAACGCTTCGGGAAGAAGTTTCTGCAAAATCTCCTCAATCTTATGGTCAACTTCTTCTGTGAGATCATCAATTTTTGTATATAAATCTTCTTTATCCTTAATACTCAGGTCGGGAGATTCCATTTCCTGTTTAAGCTCCGCTATTTCCTGTTCTTCCTCAGCATAATAGGCTCTGATTTTTTGTTTCAACTCCGACGACAACGCCCTCAGTTCATCATTGCTCAACGCTGCAATTTTGGGGTATATCCCGTTGATTTCAGCCACCCGCGGCATTATCAGTTTTAAATCCTTTTCCGATTTGGTACCGAAAATTTTTGCTAAAGAAGAATTTATAAAATTTCCAAAATTCATAAAATATCGTTTTATAACCGAATAATAATTGTGCAAATATACACGATAATTATTAAACAAACTCAAAAAATATATAATACACAGATTTTCAAAGCAAGAATCAGCGGGATGTCAAGCCGTGTTTTCTGCAAAA
>JAISSE010000250.1 GCA_031273285.1 Prevotellaceae bacterium | reverse complement strand
TTTCTACATTTCGCTCATAATTTTCTCGGCGTTTTGTCTTGCGACGGTATCCGTTGCGATATAGTCATTTAGCGAAGGGTTGGCGATGCTGTCCGTTGTTTCTATTGTTTCCGCTATCAGGGAGTATATGTCCGTATATTTCAGTTTTCCGGACAAAAAAGCCCGTACCGCCACCTCGTTTGCCGCGTTCATGATGCACGGAACGGTTCCTCCGGCACGAAGCGCCCGATAAGCTATCTTCAGGCAGGGGAACTTCCGAAAATCGGGTTCGGCGAATGTCAGTGCCGGATAATCGGCAAAGTTGATTTTCCGGACATTGCATTCGACCCGTTCGGGGTATGTAAGCGCGTACTGAATCGGGACTTTCATACTCGGTTCGCCCAGCTGGGCTTTTATTGCCCCGTCCCTGAACTGTACCATCGAATGGATTATCGACTGCGGATGCACAAGCACCTTGATATTTGCGTCCGGCACGTTAAACAGCCAGTGAGCCTCAATAACTTCAAAACCCTTGTTCATCATCGTTGCCGAATCGACGGTGATTTTTGCGCCCATATTCCAGCGCGGATGTTTCAGTGCATCCTCTTTTGTTACCGTCGCAAGTTTTTCCGCGGGCATATTCAGAAAAGGTCCTCCTGAAGCCGTCAGATATATCCGGTCTATCGGAGCGTATTCGCCTGCCAAACACTGAAAAATTGCCGAATGTTCCGAATCGACGGGAATTATCGGGACTCTGTGCTGCGCCGCCAGATCTATTATCAGCCGACCCGCTACGACCAAAGCCTCCTTGTTCGCCAAAGCTATGATTTTGTCCGATTCTATCGCCCGGATTGTCGGCATCAGACCCGAATATCCGACCAGCGCAACAAGTACCATATCGATACTGCCCATGCCCGCAACCTGTTCCAAAGCCTCGTTGCCGGCATAAACTTTTATGGGATAATCCCTGAGCGAATCCGAAACCTGCCGGTACAAATCCCTGTTGGCGATTACAACCGTATCGGGCTGAAACATAATCGCCTGTTCGACAAGCAATGCCGCGTTGTCGTTTGCGGTAAGCACTTCCGCCGTAAACAAATCGGGATGCTCTGCGATAACCTCCAGCGCCTGCCTCCCTATCGAACCTGTAGAACCTAAAACGGCTATTCTTCTTTGCATAAAACGTTAAAAAAATTTTTCAAAATTACACTTTTTATTCGAACTTTCATGCGTGAACTTTCACGAAAGGTGTATTTTAAATTGTCGCAAGTATGAAGGATATGCAAAAGTCCCGAAGGGACAACACTTTATTAACCGCAGGCTTCAGCCTGCGGACAGGACGTACCCCATCTCTCACCAGTCCAGCAGGGACGACACTTGAATACGTCGCAACAAAAAGTGTCGTCATTGCGGGACTTTTGCACATCATCCTCTTGCGTATCCGAATTTATTTTTTTGTCAGCGGTGTTTCAATTCTCAATTCTCAATTATTTCAGTTATTCCGGTTTTTTTTCAGCGTCCCCTACGCCCTGTGAAATCATTGTTTAACAACATTTTCAATTTTCAATTTTCAAATTTCAAATTTATTTTCATATCTTTGCCGAATTATATTAAAATCAGCAGATGAAGTTAAATTTAGAGAATCCGATTATTGTTTTTGACCTCGAAGCGACCGGTCTGAGTTTGGTTTCCGACCGTATTGTCGAGATATCAATCATTAAAATATTCCCCAACGGGGATGAAGAATTTAAAACGCGAAGGATAAATCCCGAAATCCCGATACCCGAAGAGGCGACTAAAATTCACGGGATTACCGATGAAGACGTGAAAGACTGTCCCAAATTCAGGGAAATTGCGAAAAGTCTGGCGCTTTTCATCGAAGGGTGCGATTTGGCGGGTTACAACGTCTTCAAATTCGACATACCGCTTTTGGGAGAAGAATTTCTTCGCGCAGGGCTGAATGTCAATCTTCATAACAGAAAAGTCGTCGACGTGCAGAATATTTTCCACAACATGGAACAGCGGACACTCGTTGCCGCCTACAAATTTTACTGTAACAGGACTTTGGAAAACGCGCACAATGCGGAAGCCGACACAAAAGCCACTTACGAGGTCTTGCAGTCGCAGCTGGACCGTTATCCCGAACTGCAAAACAATGTGAAATTCTTGTCGGAATTTTCCGTAAATACGCGCAATTTTGATTATGCCGCCAGAATTATTGCCGACAAGGACGACGAGCCGGTTTTCAATTTCGGCAAATATAAAGGTCGGAAAGTGAGAGAAATATTCGCAATTGAACCGACATATTATTCATGGATAATGAACGGAGAATTTACACTGGATACCAAGAGGGTTTTGTCGGAAATACGTTCGAGTATGGTCGAATATCTGTGAAATGAAAATCCTTCTGACCGCCGCGACACCGCAGGAACTGCAATTTATCGACAGTGCGGATAATGTTACCGTTGCCGACACGGGAACGGGCATCGCCTCCACAGTATACAATCTCACCAAACTCCTGAGCAGGGACAGGTACGATTTGGTGTTAAACATCGGTATCGCAGGCAGTTTTTCGGAAAAATTATCCGTAGGTCAGGTTGTTACGGTATGTTCGGAGATTTTCGGCGATTTCGGAGTTGCCGCACAAAACGGCTTTTTTACCTGTTTCGAGGAAAATATAATCTCTGCCGATACGTTTCCGTTCAAAAACGGGATTTTGATGTCGGAAAACGCGGAAAAAGTTGCCCGCGACCTGTCGGCGACACCGGTCAGGGGAGTTACAAACAACACCGTTTCGGGCGAGGAGACTTTAATCAAAAGGATGAAGGACAAGTTTTCGCCGGATATCGAAACAATGGAAGGAGCCGCTTTCTTCTATGTCTGCCTTCGCGAGCATCTTCCTTTTGCCGAAATACGTTCGATATCCAACATGGTCGAACCGAGAGATAAAAGCAGGTGGAACATCCCGTTAGCCATCAAAAACCTGTCCGATAAAATTAATTCGTATCTGGCAAATATATGATTGAAAAAGAATATATCACGGAAACGCTTTCGTATCTGGGCGAGACGATTACGGATTTTCTCGACGGAAAAAAAAGCAGCCCGGCAATTGAAAGAGCCATAGTCCGTTCATGCGCCGAAAATTACTGGTTTACAGAACAAAATGTGAAAGAAGCGCTGGCTGCCGTTGCAGACAAAATGCTGGACGGCAAAAAACTGAACGACCTGATAAGTCATTATTCTTTCAATCGTTGCGACCCGTTGCGAGCAGGTCTGATAATGGCGGGAAATATTCCGCTGGTCGGTTTTCATGATTTTTTGTGCGTCCTGTTGTCCGGAAATATTGCAGTGATAAAATCCTCGTCAAAAGACAGATACCTGATAAAAGCCCTCTGCGGAATACTGTCGGATAAATTTCCGCTTTTGACGGAGCGCATACTTTTTACGGATGCCAAACCGCAGAATATCGACGCGGTTATAGCTGCCGGAAGCAATAACTCCGCACGATATTTTCGCATGGAATACAGGGACATACCGCAGCTGATTCGGAAGAACCGCTACAGCCTGGCAGTGCTCGACGGCAACGAAACGCCCTCCGAACTGGAGGCTTTGGGACATGATATGTTCGATTATTTCGGTCTGGGATGCCGGAACGTTTCCAATATTTTTGTCCCCCAAAATTATGAATGGAATCTGTTTTTCGAGGCGATAAAAAAACACTCGTATGTTTTGAATCATCAGGGATATAGCGACTGTTTCCGTTACCGGAAGGCAATCGCCGAACTTGCCGGAGAAAATTATCTGACCAACGGTTTTGTGATAATCCGAAAAGACAGTCTCGCGTTTTCGGCTATTGCCGCAATCAACTGTGCCGAATATGAAGATATTGAGCGGGTAAAAGATTTTCTGTCCGAACAGAAAGACAGCATACAGTGCGTTGTGTCGAAGGTCGGGGGCATCGAAAATGCCATACCTTTCGGATACACTCAACAGCCTGAACTTACCGACTATGCTGACGGAATAGACACGATGGAATTTCTTGTTTCCGTATCGGCACGAAAACGAAACCTGTAATCGCGGTTGCCGGCGACAATTATATAATTACGAAACATAAGTTCGACTTCGTACTTCGGGAGTTCGACGCAGTCAAATGCACCCTCCGCACAACGAAGACCGTGCCGTATCAGTCCGCATATATATCGTGAAATACAGCATTTTACATAATATTATTCGCATAATGGGAAAAATAATATAATTTTGCGGAATATATATTCGTGTTTCGTGATGAAAAAGTTAAAATATATACTTGTTATATCGGCGGTTCTGTTCAACTGCGCTGCATATGCCCAGATAGTAAATCCGGGGGCGAATTATGCAACTGTAACATACAATCCGGATGTTAACGACTCCACATTTATCTTCGCATATTTTTCGTCGAATACCAATCCAATGACACTGAAAGCGAAAAGTCCGGACGATAATCCCGCCGATTTCAACTGGCACTATTTCGATAATTTGACTCAGACAATCGACACCGTGCCTTTCAGAATAGACCTAAATACCACAGAATCAATTGTAACTCTCTTCTCCGAGGGAGGATATATGGTTGTGATACAAACGCCGGAAATAGCGGATACATTCAGAGCGTGGGTGTTTTACGACATCATTGCCATTGATTCCGTTTCATACACGCAAAATTGCGAATACCTGCAACTTACGGCTCATGCTTTCTCCAACAGGAATAATTTTTCCGCTTATGACTATTTCGATTTCTGCGATTTGAACAATGTGCGGGCAAGATATATAGGCAACAGTTACACAGTCGAATGGGATACGGAGACGAATATCTACGAAGGGCTGCCCAATGTCCCGCAGTCATGGAAAAGAAGATCCAACTCAATGTTTACCAGAATATCGTCGGCTAACGAACCCTCGGAAGCGGACAGACCCCTTGTACCCGGGCTGTCGGCGCCGTTCAGGGAGGCGCGCTATTCGGTGAAAATCACCAACATATTCGGCAATGTAACGGCGGAATATAAAACCGCACCGATACCCGCAATGGGTTTGTATGCGGCTTTTGATGTGCTTGTTCCGGACGATTACGGAGTTTTTGCCCCCGCGACCGACCTCAGCGGTGAGGCTTTATGGCGCATGAAACTGGAAAACAAGAGTATAAACGCGGACAAATTCGAGTGGACAGGATGGAACGACCAGACTGTCAATTTCCTTCAAAACGATACCTTATGGCGATACTACACCGAACATATCACTGATGAAATCAGCTACAAGCCGGGCAAATATCCCGTCAAGCTGACGGTGGAAAATACCCGGACAGGCTGTCGTCACAGCAGTTATGCCCTGGACGCCGGCGGAAAACGAAAAGACATAGATGTGGCAAAATCCGTCTTTTCTCCCGAAAGTCTGCCTAATGCATTCACTCCCAACGGAGACGGAAACAATGATTTTTTCATCTTTGTTAAAGGTCAGGAACCGGTGTCAATGCGCACAATGGACTTGAAAATAGTTACCCGCAACAGTACCCTTGTATATAAATATAAAGGCGATGTATCGACCTGGGAAGGATGGAACGGAAAAATGAACGGTAACGGCTCCGACTGTTCGTCGGGGGTATACTATTATATAATAAGCGGCGAAGGCTGGGACGACAAATCCTATTCGGGAAAAAGTTATTCGGGAGTATTACATTTATTCAGAGGAAATTAGAATGAACATATCAATACCAAAAGGCACACGTGATTTTTCGCCGGCAGAGATGGCGAAGCGGAATTATATCTTCGACACGGTTAAAAAAATATTTAAACTCTACGGATATCAGCCTGTTGAAACTCCGGCGATGGAAAATTTATCCACCCTGACGGGAAAATATGGGGAAGAAGGCGACAAACTGCTGTTCAAAGTCTTGAATTCCGGCAATTTTTTACGGGATGTACCTTCGGAACTCCTGTCCGAAGATAAAATTCCGCCGCTGACGAACCGGATAAGCGAAAAAGGACTTCGATATGACCTCACGGTGCCGTTTGCGCGTTATGTCGTTCAGCACAGAAACGATATTGTCCTGCCGTTCAAACGGTATCAGATACAGCCTGTCTGGCGTGCCGACCGTCCGCAGAAAGGACGATACAGAGAGTTTTTTCAGTGCGACGCCGACGTTATCGGAAGCGATTCGCTGCTGAATGAAGCGGAACTGTTGCAGATAATTGATGCGGTGTTTTCCGAACTCGGCATTGAGGTAACAATCAAGCTGAACAACAGGAAAATACTGGGCGGAATAGCCGAAATAATGGGGCAAAGCGACCGCCTGACCGACATCACCGTCGCAATTGACAAAATCGAAAAAACAGGTCTGGACGCCGTAAAAAAAGAACTTGTCGGCAAGGGAATTTCCGACGAACAGATAAAAATTCTGGAACCCGTTTTATCTCTGTCGGGCACAAACGAAGAAAAATTGAGCAGGATGGAAGAAATCCTGTCCGAATCCGAAACGGGTATGCGCGGAATCGCCGAACTCCGGACAATATTCGGTTATGCCGACCGGTTAAATATCTCCGCAACAGTGGAACTGGATCTTTCGCTTGCGCGGGGACTGAATTACTACACCGGCGCGATTATTGAAGTCAAGGCGCAGAATGCGGATATTGGAAGCATTTGCGGAGGAGGACGTTATGACAATCTGACCGGCATATTCGGATTGAAAAACGTGTCGGGAGCGGGAATATCTTTTGGCGCCGACCGTATTTACGACGTGCTTGCCGAAAAAAATCTTTTTCCCCAAAACTCACTGGAAACGACCCGCGTACTGTTCGTAAACATGGGCGCAAAAGAGGAGATTTACTGCCTGCGGGCATTGCAGGAAGTCCGCGGCAAAGGCATTGCGGCGGAAATATATCCGGAACAGGCAAAGCTAAAAAGGCAAATGGAATATGCCGATAAAAGAAATATCCCGTTCGTAGTCATTGCAGGTCAGGCAGAAATGGAGACAGAAATTTTTTTATTGAAAAATATGAACAACAAATCACAAAAAGAATTACCTTTGCCGCAATTATTGGAAGAATTAAAGTAATAAATAATTAAAATAAATTAATGTCAATGAGAAAGTTAGTATTTAACGTATTTAGTGTGCTTGCGATAAGCACCTGTTTGTTATCCTGTTCCAAGGATGACAAAAACCAAGTGAGTCCCGCCACAAAAGCTGATATTGTGGGAAACTGGTCCATATCCGCAGAGCCTGTAATCGGCATTACTATTACCGGCGCCGCGGAGCAGCAGCAAAAGATGAACGACAGCTTGAAGTTCTTATTTCACAGAGGGGACAAGTATCTCTTCAACGAAGATTTGTCGTGCACAATAAAAAGAGGCAATTCTACGGCTCCGGCTCCCAAAACCTATGCGATAGCAGGTAATTATCTGACTTTTGACGGTTTTATAAAGTTTTCAACGAATCTCTCGGATGATAAAAAGACATTGACCTTAACGGCAGGTGATGCAGAAATCAAAGAGATGGTGAGAGTTGAATTACTCAAACCGAAATATGGATATGACGAGTCTTTGATAAATTCGATACTTAACTTTGTTAAGGGAGAGGTCAAATTGTCCTTTTCTGCCGAAGAACAGTAAATTGAAGACAAAGGTGTCGGGCAAATAAATGAAAATAGGCGTTATATCGGATACTCACGGTTTTTTCGACTACAAACTTAGACGGTTTCTCGAAAACGTGGACGAAATCTGGCACGCCGGAGATATAGGTTCTTTGAAAGTTGCTGATGAAATTGCCGAATTTAAACCTCTGTATGCCGTACACGGAAACATCGACGATGCGGAAACAAGAGTGGTCTATCCGAGGGTTTTGGAGTTGCGGAGAGAAAATCTCGGCATCATTATTTCCCATATCGTAGGGTATCCGGGAAAATATTCGGCGAACAGCGGGGATTTTTTGCAAAAAAAACCGAAAATACTGGTCGGAGGGCACTCTCACATTCTAAAAATCATGTACGACAAAAAAAATGAGTTATTATTTATGAATCCCGGAGCGGCAGGGATAAGCGGTTTTCACAGAGTGCGTACAGCCTTGAGATTCAATATTAAAGGAGAAGAAATCGAAGGGATGGAAGTAGGCGAATGGGATAAATAAACGATGAATTTAACGTTTTTTCGAAAAAAAAATTTTGCGGATGTGTTGTCGATTAATTTTTTTGTTTATCTTTGCACCGATTATTGTTAATGTTTTTTGCGAAAATTTGGTTAAAATCGGTTAACTTAGGATTAGGAAATTTAAAAGTTTTTATATATTATTAAACTACAATTATTATGAAGAAAAAGGTATTAGGATTACTGTTTATGTTTTGTGCATTTGGTTTTTACAAAGCAGATGCGCAGGAATTTTCGCCTTTTATCAGTAGCCCCTATTCGGGAGTTACTGCGGGTAAACTGAATCCGGCATCTCTTGCCGGAAGCAAATACAAGTTCGATGTAACTGTTTTCGGCTTTAGCAGTGGAGTACATAACGACTTGTTGATTTTTCCCAGGAAAGATATTCTTTTCAATACGGGATTTTATAAGGATTTGTGGTCTTACAGAAGCGATTTCTTTGACCTGCAAATTCCTTCGAACGCTCGTACCGACATCAAGAATTATTTAGGGAAAACGACCGCCGACGATTGGGACAAGGAC
>JAISSE010000119.1 GCA_031273285.1 Prevotellaceae bacterium | reverse complement strand
TATGCGAAATTATCTTACTTTTGCAGTATTAATTCCGAAATAAAAGATTGTGAAATTCACGGATAACAGATATGAAATACAGTGTAGGAGATAAGGTTAAGTTTTTAAATGAGGTCGGCGGAGGGATAATATCGAAGATAGTTAATTCCGGTATCGTAACCGTGATGGATGATGACGGGTTTGAGATTCCCGTTCGCATGGCGGAAATCATTCTGGTTGAGAGGGGTGAGTATAAGGAACCGCCATCCGTTCAGCCCGTGAAGGATGAGCCGCCCGTGCAAAAAAATATCGTTAAACCGGAAAAACCGGCGGACAATGCGGATATTCGTGCGGAGGATACAGATCAGGAGGTTATCGACAGCGACGATTATGAGATTTTACTTGCGTTTGTTCCCAAAGACGGGTCGAATCCCACCGATTGCGCTTTGGATGTGTACTTTATCAACGACAGTTCATTTTATTGCACGTATGCCGTTTCGTACCATACCGGCGCCGACAGGCTCAGACTGCTGAAACAAAGCACCATCGAGCCGGATACAAAAGAGTATGTTTACAGTATTGAAAAAGCCGATTTCACTTCGAAGCTGAATTTGCAGGTTGTGAGTTTTTTATACAAATACAGGGAATACAAAAACTATCCTCCCGAACAGGTAATTGTGGAACTGAATCCGGTTAAGTTTTCCAAAAAATCCTCATTTGTCGAAAACGATTTCTTCGATGAAAACGCTTATATCCTGAAACTTGCAGTGAACAGTATTCCCGATATGGAAATACATATCGACAGCGCCGAACTGGAAAAAGCCATGCAGCAGAAGGATGCGGCACTCCCGCCGGCAGAGCCGGCGCCGAAAGCAAAGCCGGAAGCGGAGGAAATAGATTTGCATATCGAAGAGCTGGTTGAAGATATTCGGGGTTTGGACAGCGGGCAAATACTTGAAATACAGAAAGCCCGTTTTATCACAGCCATGGAATTCGGTTTTGTTTCCAAAACAAAAAAGATGGTTTTCATTCACGGCGTCGGAAACGGCAAACTGAAACAGGAAATCAGACGTTTACTGGATACGCAGTATGCCGGTCTGGTTCGCTACCACGACGCTTCGTTTCGGGAATACGGACTGGGGGCGACGATGGTGATATTGAAATGATTTGAATTATTGAACTTTGAACTTTGGAATTTGTGAACAGGAAAATTCGTGCCGTAGAAGTATTGCTTCCCCTCTATCTCCGAACATTGAGATATTCCGTGCCTGCGGACATGGGCGATTCCGTCAAGACGGGTATCCGGGTAACTGTTCCTCTGGGAAACACAAAGTTATACTCCGGAATTGTTGTCGATATATACGAGGACACGCAAAACGATTTCGAGCTGAAAGACATAGCCGGCGTAATCGACGAAACCCCGATTACAAGCAGTTCGCAGCTGGACTTATGGAAATGGATTGCAGACTATTACATGTGTACGCTGGGGGAGGTCATGAAAGCGGCGCTGCCCGCGTATCTGAAACTGGAAAGTCGAACGAAAATCGCGCTTAATCAGGCGGTTTTGGACAGTCTGCGGAATGAAATCGAACTTGACGACATCGACAAACAGATAATCGAAAATTTGTCCGGCACAGAGGTCTCAATGGATGATTTGTCGAAAAAAATCAATAAAAGAAATTTTCTTTCCAATATCAAAAGACTTCTGGATTTGGGGATTGTCAGTGTCGAAGAGGAACTGGTAAACAATTATAAATTCAAATATCAGTCATTCGTCTCGTTACATCCTCATATCGACAGCGAACAGAAACTTGACCTGACGCTTCTTTCCCTGAAAAAAGCCCCCAAACAGGAGCAGCTTCTGTTAAAATATATCGAAACGGCAACTCCTCTGAATTTCGCTCTCCCGCATGAAATTGCGAAAAACGAACTTCTCGACAAAAGCGGAGTTTCGGAATCCGTTTACAGACTGTGCGAAGAAAAAGAAATATTTATATCGGTCAGGAAAAAGACGGACAGGCTGAAAAATGATGTTGCCGTTCGGAAAGAATTACCCGAACTTTCGCCGGCACAGCAGAATGCATTCGATAAACTGCGAACCGGCGACAAGCCCGCTTTGCTTCACGGAATAACTTCGTCGGGGAAAACCGAGATTTATATCAGGCTGATTGACGAGACTTTGAAGGCAAACAGGCAGGTGCTGTATCTGTTGCCGGAAATCGCTCTGACAACGCAGATTATAGACCGTTTGAGAATAGTGTTCGGAAACAGGGTGGGAATATATCACTCCAGTTTCAGTGATGCCGAACGGACGGAAGTATATAATAATCTTTTGAAATTCAACAGTCACGGGGAAGAGGGAGGTGTGATTCTCGGCGTCCGCTCTTCGCTTTTGCTGCCGTTCTTCAATCTTGGTCTTATCATTGTGGACGAGGAACACGAAACCACTTACAAACAGTACGATCCGGCGCCAAGATACAATGCCCGCGACGCGGCTTTGATTTTGGGCAAAATACACGGGGCAAAAGTCGTTTTGGGCTCGGCAACGCCTTCGGTGGAAAGCTATTATAATGCGCTGCGGGGTAAATACGACCTGGTGGAACTCACCGAACGCTACGGCAACGCGGTTCTTCCCGATATACGTACAATCGACATGCAGCGAGCTTACCGGAAGAAAACGGTTGTCGCCAATTTTTCGGAACCTCTGCTGACCGCCATCAAAAATGCTTTGGAGAGACGGGAACAGGTTATTTTGTTTCAGAACCGCAGGGGATTTTCGCCTTTTGTACAGTGTAACGATTGCGGGCATGTGGCGAAATGTAAATATTGCGATGTGAGCCTTACTTATCACAAGTACAACAATGCTTTAACCTGTCATTACTGCGGATATTCGATATCGATGCCGCCCAACTGTCCTGCCTGCAGCAGTCCGAATATCAAGACCAAAGGCTTCGGTACGGAGAAAATCGAAGACGAACTGTCCCTGCTCATTCCGGATGCGAAAATCGAAAGACTGGATTTGGATGCTGCAAAATCGAAATTTGCCTACGGAAAAATACTGCACGATTTCGGCGCACATGCCATTGATATTCTCGTCGGTACGCAGATGGTTACCAAGGGTCTGGATTTCGGGAATGTCAGTCTGGTAGGTATAATGAATGCCGATAATCTTTTGAATTTCCCCGATTTCCGGGCTTATGAACGCAGTTTTCAGCTTATGTCGCAGGTTGCGGGCAGAGCGGGGCGCAAGGACAAGCCGGGAGAGGTCATTATACAGACGACGGCGCCGGAAAACCATGTTATCCGGCAGGTTATCAAACACGATTACAGTACGTTTTTCAAAACACAGATAGACGAACGCCGTCTTTTCAATTATCCTCCGTTTTGCCGCCTGATAATCCTGTCGGTGAAACATTCGAAACAGGATATACTCCACAAAGCCGGAAAGGTGATGAAACCCATGCTTGCGGAGATTTTCGGACAGGATGTTGCCGGTCCCGAACCGCCTCCGGTCGGACGGATTCAAAACAGATACATACTCAATTTTCGCATCAAATTGAAAAAAGACGCCAATCTCCGCCAGTATAAACAGTTGATAAATAACATCTGCACACGTATTAAATCGGAAAGGGAATATTCGGGAATAGTAACCGTTGCCGATATAGACCCCGTATGAGGGCAGGAAACAGTGAATAACGCATAGTGAACAGTGGAAGGCAGCCGATACAGTTGGAATTACACCTTTTATTGCGCGCCGTATCGGGACACGGCGGTTACTGTTCGCTGTCAATCAGCCGTTTTCACGATTTTATGTCTTATAATTCATAATTTTATTAGTTTTGCATGTCGAAACGGGCGTTTTTGATGATTTCGCAAAGAAACACTCATTACCGTTTTGGACGTATGACAGAAAATAATGTGTAATTGTTAAATATTAAAAATGAAAGCATTCGTATTTCCCGGACAGGGTTCTCAGTTTTCCGGCATGGGAAAAGATTTGTATGAAACAGCGCGGGCAAAGGTTTTATTCGAACAGGCAAACGATATTCTGGGTTTCAAAATAACCGAAATCATGTTCGCAGGTACGGCTGAAGACCTTAAACAGACGAAAGTTACGCAACCTGCGGTTTTTCTTCATTCGGTGATTCTTGCAAAGACATACCCCGATTTCAGACCCGATATGGTCGCAGGGCATTCGCTCGGCGAATTTTCGGCGCTGGTAGCCGCCGGAGCCATGGACTTCGAAAGCGGGCTGAAATTAGTGTCCATCAGGGCTAAGGCGATGCAAAAAGCCTGCGAACTCCAGCCTTCGACGATGGCTGCGATTTTGGGACTTGCCGATTCGACGGTCGAAGAAATATGCGCCGGAATCGACGGCATTGTCGTTCCCGCCAATTACAACTGTACAGGGCAGCTGGTTATTTCCGGAAGTATCCCCG
>JAISSE010000079.1 GCA_031273285.1 Prevotellaceae bacterium | reverse complement strand
TTCGGGAAAACACCCCGCGGGGCAAGGCTCGAAAGAATACAAAAATCGCCCAACTACCGCGACGGCAAGTTTTGGAATCTCTCGCCCACTCAACAGCTTACTTCCGACAGGTCGTTGCTCGGCAACATTTTCGAGTTCGCTTTTCGCGCTGCGAAGGGACGGACGCCGAAAATGAATCTGCCCTCCGTCAAAACCGACCTGAAACAGCTTGATGTCAACGAAGATATGTTGCTTTGGATGGGACATTCCTCGCTGTTTATCCAGACGGACGGCAAACGGATTTTGATTGACCCGACACTGCTGTCGGCTTCGCCCGTGTCGTTTTTCAACAAACCGTTCAAGGGAACGCAGGTTTATGCGCCCGACGACATTCCCGATATCGACTACCTGATGATCACGCACGACCACTGGGATCATCTGGATTACCGCACCGTGAAGCGTTTGAAGGCACGGACGGGAAAAGTTATTTGCGCACTGGGCGTCGGCGAACATTTTGAATACTGGGGTTTCGGCAAAGACCGAATCGTTGAGCTGGACTGGAACGAAAGCGCCGAATTGGAAAACGGCTTTGTTGTTCATTGTTTGCCTGCCCGTCATTTTTCGGGACGCGGTTTCTCGCGTAACAAAACGCTGTGGGCTTCGTTCATGCTGCAAACCGCCTCCAAAAACATTTATCTGAGCGGCGACGGCGGCTACGATACTCACTTTGCCGAAATTGCCGAACGATTTGCCAATATTGACCTTGCCGTTGTGGAAAACGGGCAGTATAGCGAGGACTGGAAATATATCCATCTCCTGCCCGACGACTTGTCCAAAGCGGTGAAAGACCTGCACGCAAACAGGCTGCTGACAGTGCATAATTCCAAATATGCGCTTAGCAAACATGCGTGGAAAGAGCCTTTGGTCAATATTTCCGAAGCAGCCGAAAAAGATTCCCTGAATCTGATAACCCCAATGATCGGCGAACCGGTGCGCTTGAACGATACGACACAGGTTTTCGGCAAATGGTGGGAAAATATGGATTGAAAGACAGAAGATTGACATGAAAAACTTGCCAGTAAAAACGGTTTGCCGCGCCATAGCAAAAAAATCAGGTTACACTCTTTTTAACACAAAGGCATTGTACAAAAATAAACGGGACTTTTATTCACATTCCGTCCCGTCAGGGACAGAATGCTGGTAGAAACTGCGTCGAATCTACGTTTCGTAATTCGTATTTTTTAATTCGTAATTGACGTAATTCGGATTCAGCTTTCCTGTTCGTAGAAAATCCGGTAATATTTTTTCCCGTCTTCTTCGCCGCGTTCAATCATTGAGCGGTCGCCGTGGATGTATATGTGGAAATTTTTATCGAGTTTCAGCACGCTTTTGAAAAGTTTCGACTGTTTTTTGACCGCATCCGGAGCTATTTCGAATGTCATGTCCATGGGAATATCGACTTTGTCATACTCTCTGAATGATTCGATTATTTCGGGCTGCCGGAACACCTCCCGTTCAAATTCCGGCTTGTCGAAGACATCGTGCTCCTTGAAATAGTTCACGCCTCTGTTGAGAATATCAATCCGGTCGGCTTTGCTTACATCAAATTCTTCGGGCAGAAGTTCCTCCACAAAATTTTTGCATGTCCGCATCGCCGATTGCGTTTTGGTGTACGGATTGTCGGACAGTCGGACTTGCAGAAAATCCTCGCACCAGTATTTTTCCTCTCCGCTTTTGATATTGTCGGCAACGGAGATCAGAAAACCCCTGTCGCGGTCGATATTGAAAATCATGCAGCCCTTGTCGATTTTCCGCAAATTGATACCCTCCTCCTTTTCCAGAATGAAATTGCCGGATGTGGGATATATTTTCAGAAATGTCTCCTTCGTTTCCGACTTGAACAAGCCCACCGCCTGCGTTTCTTCGCCGTCCACAATACATTCGTTGAAATAGACCGCATAAAATTCGCCGCCCCTGATTTTCGTACTGTCCGTAACATCAAACAGCCGTTCGGCAAGTTTCACCGACGATTCGTACAGAGTTTCCGGATTCTCGAATATCGACGACACCGTCCGAAACACCTCGCTGTTTTCAAAACCGTCGGGATGATAAAAATTGAAATACCTGTTTGTTTTGAAGGGATTGATAAAAAACAGCGACAGTACGGACACGATTTCGTCATCCATATTCACCGTCGATTTGGAGAGAGTTAAAATTTCATCGTTGATTCTGTTTCCGACAGCATGTACTGCCAGGGATTCGACTAAAGCTTCGTTTACCATTTCCGTTTAATTTTTAAAATTTTCGATACAAAAACGCGGCAAAAGTACTAAAAAAACGGCAGAAATTTATTTTCCCGAATTGAAATAATTGTAAACCAGTGCTGCCGTTCGCTTGCCGACAACCTTCGAA
Source organism: Prevotellaceae bacterium (assembly GCA_031273285.1). Classification (GTDB taxonomy): domain Bacteria; phylum Bacteroidota; class Bacteroidia; order Bacteroidales; family UBA932; genus JAIRLF01. The sequence continues at coordinate 2,134 of JAISSE010000079.1, read as the reverse complement.
AGCTCGTCTTCCGACGCTTTTTCTATTGCCGAGATGGTTTTGAACGCGATTATCAACCTGTTCGACATGGTTTCGCCCACGCCCCTGATGTTTTCCAGCGACGATCTGGTAAAAGCGGCGCTTCGCTTGTTTCTGTGAAACGTTATTCCGAAACGGTGGGCTTCGTCCCTGATTTTCATGAGTACTTTGAGTGTTTCGGAGTTTTTGTTGAGATGCAGGGGGATACTGTCGTTGGGGAAATACACTTCCTCCAGGCGTTTTGCAAGTCCTACCACAGTGATTTTGCCGTACAGTTTCAGTTTTTTGAGACTTTGCACCGCCGCCTTCAGCTGTCCTTTTCCTCCGTCGATGACAATCAGTTGCGGCAACTGCTGTTTCTCGCGCAGCAATCTGCTGTAGCGGCGATAAACAATCTCCTCCATTGAAGCAAAATCGTTGGGACCCTCGACGGTTTTCACGTTAAAATGCCGGTATTCCTTTTTTGCCGGTTTGGCGTCGATGAAAACCACACAGGCAGCGACGGGATTGGCTCCCTGAATGTTGGAATTGTCGAAGCATTCTATTCTGTGCGGAAGTTTCGACAGATGCAAATCCGACTTTATGGCGCTCATAATCCTGCTGCCGTGTTTTTCGGGGTCTGTCTTTTCCAGATATTTCAATTTTTCCAGATGGTAAGCCCTGGCGTTTTTCTCCGACAGTTTCAGAAGTTCAAGTTTGTCTCCTCTCAACGGCACTGTGTACAGTTTGTTTTTAAGCGTGGTATCCGGTCGGAACGGAACTATAAGCTCATGAGAAAGAGACCCTATACGCTGCTGCATTTCGGTAATGACTATGCCGAGCAGCGTTTCTTTTTCTTCGAGTCCCGGTTTCATCTCCACGGTATGAGCCTGCACCACAGCGCCGCTCACAACTCTCATGAAATTGGCATACGCGGTATTCTTCTCATATACGAGAGAAAATACATCGACATTGTTAATGAACGGACTGACAATAACGGATTTCGACTGATAGTGTTCCAGCCGCTGAAGTTTTTCCTTCACCAGCTGAGCTTCTTCAAAGTTCAGTTTTCCGGCTTCTTCCTGCATTTTTGCGCTCAGGGTTTTAAACACTTCTCCCGTATTTCCCCTGATGATATTGATGATTTGCGCAATCGACTCCGTGTATTCGTCTTCCGACTGCCGCTGTTCGCACGGACCCTTGCAGTTCCCGATATGATATTCCAGGCATACGGCGTATTTTTTACCCGCAATCGCCTGCGGCGACAGGTTCAATCGGCAGGTGCGTATCGGATATGTCTGCCGTACAATGTCAAGCAGCATCTTTACGGTAATAACGGATGTATAGGGACCGAAATATTTTGCCCCATCCATGGTCTTCCTGCGCGTAAGAAATATTCTTGGAAAATGCTCGTTTGTAACACAAATCCAGGGATAGGTTTTGTCGTCCTTCAGAAAAACATTGTATCGCGGCTGATATTTCTTTATCAGATTGTTTTCCAGCAGCAGGGCATCCGATTCGTTGAGCGTAACGACATGCTGAATGTCAACTATCTTCTTGACCATTATCTGTAATTTCAGATTACTGTCGGCTCTCGAAAGAAAATATGACGCCACCCTTTTCCGCAACTGTTTAGCCTTGCCGACATATATGACTTTGCCCGCCGCGTCGAAAAACAGATATACGCCGGGTTCGTTCGGCAGCGACCGCATTTTTAACTTTGCCCTGTTCTCTTCATTTTGCATATAACAATCCTTAATTTCGCATTGACGCAAAAGTATACAGAAATTCGATAAATACAACAAAAACTTTCAAAACTGTTGTTGCTCGGAATGTTGTATCCCCCGCTGAATTGAAGATCGAAAATTGAAATTCCGGAATTAAAAACCTTTTGCGCCGCAAAACGACTGTCCCGTGCACAAAAAATACCGATAACCTGAGTTCCGGATAAATATAGTCCGAAGGACTTGCATATCAATTGAACTTACGTTTTGTAATTCGTAATTCACTCTCAACTCTCCACCGGATAACTATATCAAAGCCGTTCCGGTGTTTGGAGTTTGGAACGGCTTCGATGGAGTTATTTTAATATTTATTTATAATTGGGGACCTGCGCCGATCAGCGCTTTCCCCTCGG
>JAISSE010000069.1 GCA_031273285.1 Prevotellaceae bacterium | reverse complement strand
ATAGAACCGGTCAGTATTTCGTCTTGCGGAAGTTTCGTTATCTTGTTGGTATAATGACCAAAGTTTAGCGTAATATCCCATTTGAAATTTTTCGTTCGCACGGGAGAAGCTTGTATCTGTCCATCAATACCCCTGTTACTAAGCGAGCCAATGTTAGCATCGATACCATCGTAACCGGTTGACGGCGCAAGCGGTTTGTTGAACAGTAAATCTTTCGATTGGCGGTTGTACAAGTCAATCTGGACAATGAGGCGATTGTCGAACAGGGCAATATCCACTCCGAAATTCAGATTCAGATTGGTCTCCCATTTCAGTTCCGGCGTGGGAAGATCGGAAGGTCGCAAGCCCAGCATATCCAGACTGTTGTCAATGGAATAAAAGCCTCCGTAGGCATAGTTGCCGACATTGTCGTTGCCCTGCGCTCCGTAACTGAAACGCAGATTCAGGTTGTTTATATCCTTTATGTCTTGCAGGAACGGTTCGGATTTTACATTCCACGAAGCGCCCACCGACCAGAAATTACCCCAGCGCGACTGTTTGCTGAAGCGTGAAGAACCGTCGCGGCGGAAACTTGTCGAGAAATAATACCGATGCAAAAAATCATAATCAAATTTGCCTAACCAGCTTGCCAGGTGGTAATCGCTCGAAGTTCCCGAAAAAGTACCGCTGGTAGTACCTGCCGACGGTTCGGTTTTTCCTAAAACCTGAAATCCGCTTCTGCTTCCCGATAACGACGATGAATTGGTTACATATACCTCCGGGCCTCCCAGCAGATTAAAGAAATGCCTGTTATGCAAGTCCAGAGTGTAATCGAGAAAACTGTTTATGGAGTATCTCATATTCCGGCTGGCGCTTCTGCTTGCCGAGCCTGCTCCTTCGGTCATTACGCCTGTAGTGTAATAGGAGTGTGAATACGAGTGCGAAGTTCCCGCGCTGTAATCAACGTTTGCGGTGGTTCTCCACGCCACTCCCTTGACGGGGGTAATGTTGATATTTGTTCTGAGCGAAACCGCTTCGGTTCTGCTGCCGGATATGGCATGTACGGCAGAGCCGAGAATATTTCCGCTATTCACGGCAGACGGGCGCCATACGCCATAATCGTACTTCCGGTTTCCATCCTCATCCAATACATAACTGCCGTCGGCATTACGTTCGTACACAGGAAAAATATCGGATATAAGACGCTGGACATTGGCATAGTTTCCCGAATTACTGTCGGACTGTGTCGGGGATTTCTGAAAACTGGAAGAAGCCGAAATATTTGCGCCCGCTTCAAACCACTTCGTTACTTTCGACGATACATTTGTGCGCAAATGATAACGCTCGTATTCGGACTCTACAATCCATCCCTGTTCGCTTAGATAACCGCCCGAAAAGAAATATCTGGTATTGGCGCTTCCGCCGCTGACGCTCAAATCGTATTGCTGACGCACGCCTGCACGCGATACGGCGTCAGCCCAGTTGTCATCCCACAGAGGAGTAGCTCCGGCTGCCAGTTTGCCGTCGGTGCCTACAGGAGTAGGATATTGCGGACCGTAGATATTTACTTTCAGTGCATTTATCAAATTATTAGTAGCGTATTCGGCAGCCGCATCGGCTGTTTGCCCCTGGTCTAAACGATTATTGCGTATTGCCTCCCACTGCAATTCATGATATTCGTTGATCGTCAGATACTCGTAATCTTTCACCGCCCGTCCTGTGAATCCGTAGGAGGCGGAAAAGTTTACCGTGGGCTTTGTGTTCAGATTTCCCGATTTGGTAGTGATGACAATCACTCCGTTTGCCCCGCGCGACCCGTAGAGAGCGCTTGAGGTAGCATCTTTCAGGACGGAAATGGACTGAATGTCCTTTCCGCTTATCGAACTTACGCTTGCGCCCGGAACGCCGTCCACCACATACAGCGGTGAAGTGGAGGCATTTACGGAACCTATTCCGCGTATGTAGAGCGATGCGTCGGAACCGGGCTGCCCTGCCGAAGCGACGGACTGAAGTCCCGGAACCGTTCCCTGAAGCGCTTTGCCTATCGTGGTTACCTGAAGTTTACTCAACTCCTTGGGTCCGACAACCGCCACAGACCCGGTGTAACTCGATTTCTTTGCGGTGGTATAACCCACCACCATCACTTCGTCCAGAGTGTTGAAATTCTCCCGAATACCCGCATTTACAGGTTCCTCAACACTGTGTACTTCAATTTCCTGCGATTTGTAGCCCAGATAGCTTACCTCAATAGTTATCGGAAGCGGCTTGTCGCTTACAATAACAAATTCGCCGTTGATACCCGTCGTAACACCGGCATTAGCCGATTTCACCGCCACCGTAGCTCCGACTAACGGTTCTTTGGTAAGATCATCAAACACTTTTCCCTTTATGGTTGTCTGGCTGTAAGCAGCCAACGGGAAACAGGAAAATATCCCAAGGATAAAAAACAATTGTAATTTTTGCATAATTTTTTGTAACATTTTTTAACTATGTAATATCAATTTATCGGGACAAAAGTACTGTGCGGCTACAGGCTGTGAAATACCACATTTGTGGTAATTTTAATCCGTATTTGCCGATTGGAATGAAAATCAACTGATTGGGTAAACTGAAAATTGCCGGATTGTGCCTGTTGTTCGTTTTAACAATAAGATAATCGATTCTTTTATTTATCTGCGCAAATCCTCATAATCCGCATCATCCGCGTGTCCCGGTGCATTTCGGCAAAAAATCTTACCTTTGCGGAAAAATTGTAAAAAATTATGAACGGGTCAGAAAAATTATATCAATTGCTTGCGGAATTAAACATCCGGTTTGAATATCTGGAACATCCTCCGGCGCCGACCATCGAAATCGCCAGACAATACTGGGCGGGGCACGAGGCGAAACACTGTAAAAACCTGTTTTTCCGCAATCACAAGGGTAACAGGCATTATCTGGCTGTTCTCGACTGCAACTGCGACATGGATATTCACAGTATCGAAAAACAGTTGCGTCAGGGCAAGTTAAGTTTTGCTTCCGAAAGCCGGATGATGAAATATCTGGGCGTAACGCCCGGTTCGGTAACGCCTTTCGGTCTGATACACGACGAAGAACATCACGTGCATGTCTTTCTGGATAAAAATCTGCAAAACGCAGAGCGACTGAGTTTTCATCCCTGTGTCAATACCGCCTCGCTTATCGTTTCGAAGGACGATTTCGTCAAATTTATGGAGCATACAAAAAATCGGTTCGAATGGATTGAAGTGTACTGAACTTTGTTTTTGGCACGATTTTTGATTATACCACAACAAATTATTAATTGCAGATATGAAAAAAGTATTGTTTTTAACCGTTTTAGCTCTTGCGGCATTAGATGCCGGAGCCGCCGGAGACACCATAAAAGTTAAATCGAGGGTAATGGAAGCCACGATTTTCTTTTCCGGAGCGGAAGTTGTTCACGAAATTGACGCGCAACTGGCTAAAGGTGTCAATAATGTGATTATACAGGGTTTAAGCCCCGACATTGACGTCAACAGCATCAGGATTCGGGCAAATAACGGCGTGCTGATTTCGTCGTTTGAATTTATGGTCGAATCCGTGGCTACCGACGGAGAAATCAAAGTATTGCAGGATACTTTGGAACGGTATCAGACAGATCTCGGCAAAATCCGGTCAATACTCCGGATAAACGACAATCTGCTGAAAACTCTTCAGAACGCTGTCGATAAAGGCGCCGACAGCAAGGACAACCGTTCGGAAGACATTATCAGTCTGATAGAGTATTACGACAAAAAAATGAAAGATACTGAAGAATATACATTTCGACTGAGGCAGGACGAGAAGGAACTGACCCGAAAGGCGGCGGAGACAGGCAGCCGGATACAGGCGGTTAAAAACAGGGTTGTCAGAGACAAAGGAGCGTTAAAACTTGCCCTTTCATCCTCTGCGACAACGCGGTGCACTTTCAGTCTCATGTATTATACACCTTCGGCGTCGTGGTCTCCATATCATGACATCAGCGTGTCGAGCATCGACAATCCGGTGAAAATCATCAGCAAGGCAAAAGTGATGCAAACCACGGGCGTCGACTGGGAACAGGTGAAACTCAAACTGTCGACTTCCGTACCTTCGTTCGGTAAAACGGCGCCGCTGTTCACAGCGTGGATACTCCGGCAACCCCAAACGATTGTAAACAGGATGAACGACCGATCCGACCCGATGATGCAAAACACTCTTTCGTATAAACGATTACAGATAAAAGAAATCGACACAAACGGCGAGCAGGCTGAACAGGAGAACCTGATTCTTCCCGCCGAAACAATGGAAGATCATGTAGCTGTGTCGGAAAATCATCTGAATGTAACTTACGATATTGATTTGCCGTATTCGGTTCCCGGAAACGGTAACATTCAGAATATCGAGCTTCAAAGTCAGGAAATTGCAGCGGAATACAAGCACTATTGCGCACCGAAACTCAGTCCCAATACGTTTTTGATTGCGGAAATCAATAACCGGGAAAACCTCAATCTGCTAAGCGGAAATGCAAATATCACATACGAGGACACTTACATCGGCGAAACTTATATCGACGCGGCATCGACCAAAGACGCCCTGAGCCTCACTCTGGGCATCGACAGCCGTGTGGCGGTCAAAAGGGAAAAAGTGAACGAGATGAGCAGTACAAAATTGCTTGGAAACGATATAAAACAGGAATATACATACAAAATAACGGTCAGAAACAACAGGAACACGCCGATAAACATGGTTCTGAAAGACCAGTATCCCAAATCAGTCGAAAAACAGATCGAGGTAACACTGCTGAAAAACACGACAACCCCTACTTTTCACAACGAAGACGTGGGCGTAATCTCCTGGGAAGAAAAATTCCGGCAGGGCGAATCAAGGACTTATAATATCTCATACAGTGTGAAATACCCCAAAGGTGTCGTCCTGAATTTACCCTGAAATTTCGTGTTTGATGTCGATTAAATCAAATAATGATTAATTTTGCCCGAATAAATATATGAACAGAAATGAACAATGTTATGTATTTTGTGTGGCTGGCGGCGGCGTATCTTCTGGGTTCCGTCTCAAGCGCGGTGTGGGTTGCGCGAACGAAACACGGCATTAATATAAGGGAACACGGCAGCGGAAATGCGGGCGCGACAAACATATTGAGAGTGCTGGGTCCCAGGGCGGCACTGCCCGTTTTTATCTTCGATTTTCTGAAGGGACTGGCGGCTGTGCAGTTTATTCGGTTTACGGCTCTCGATTCGCAGGTTAATCCCGAACTGTATACGGGCTACGAAATTGCGCTGGGGATTTGCGCCGTCGTCGGGCATATTTTTCCGGTATTCGCTTCGTTCAAGGGCGGCAAGGGGGTGGCGACAATTGCCGGAATACTTGTGGCAATATCTCCGTATCCCATGCTGCTGGCTTTGACGGTGTTTCTTGTAACCTTTCTGACGACGCGCTATGTTTCGCTAAGCTCCGTAATGGCGGCGATAACGTTTCCCGTATTCGTGATATTTCTGTTCGGAATGATACTCATGCCCGAAAAAACAAGCCTGACGCTGAAGTGTTTCAGCCTGATTGCCTCTACCATGATTATAATCACTCACAGAAAAAACATCAGGCGACTTAGAAACGGAACGGAAAATAAAATATCCTTCGGAAAACGGAGGGAACAGTGAGCAGTGATTAGTGAACAGTGATTAGTGATTAGTGATTAGTGATTAGTGATTAGTGATTAGTGATGTAATGATGTAATGATGTAAAATGCACACGGTATACTTTTAGCGGATTACAACAGAGCCGCGTCTGTCATTGAGACGGCGAAGCACGAGCGGGAAGCAATCTCTTATATAATACACTCATTGCTAAATATTTTTTTGCATGAAAAAAATATTTTATAATTTTGCGACATTAAATTTAAAGATACGGAATTAATTTGATGTGAAAATGTGTGAATATCCTGTTAATAACAAATACAATACTGTCGGTAGCAAACACGATCTCGCCGGTAAGAAACACGATCCCGCCGGTAAGAAACACGATCCCGCCGGTAAGAAACACGATCTTGACGGTAAGAAACACGATCTTCCCGGTAAGAAACACGATCTTACCGGCAAGAAGCACGATCCTGACGGTAAGAAACACGATCCTGACGGTAAGAAACACGATCTTGACGGTAAGAAACACGATCCTGCCGGTAAGAAGCACGATCCTGCCGGTGGCAAACACAATCCCGATAAAATTAATGTCGAATTAATAACAGTTTAAAATAAAAGCCATGATAAATAAAACATTTTCGTGTAAAATAGAAGACCTTCCGGTAATAGGAGAGTTTCTTCTCGGCAGTCTGACAAAAGACCTGAGTGATTTCAGCGCTTATTCGCCGATGTTTACCGCCGATTATCCTGCCTCAATAAGAGTTAAAATCGACGCCTGCAAAAATCTGATAAGCTCATCTACAATTACCCGTGAGCTGAAAGCCACTACGCAGGCGCTTTACGGCAAATCGAAAAATCTGCGGGGGAAACTGAACACTCTGGAAGGCTATCTCAAACTTGCCGGACAGGAACTGGATGTCGCCGTGGACGATACGGGCTTGAAAAGCGTCAGGAACGATATTTCCAGACACAATACCGAGGGTCTGGAACTGAACCTGAGACGGATGCTGACGGCGGTGAAGCGCAATATGGAGGTATTGACCGCAAAGGGTTTGAGACGGGAACTGATTGACGAAATCGAAGTCCGACTGGAGGAAATCGGCGAACTGAACGTAAAACAAAACGTACAGACAAGCGAACGCAACCGTTTGACACAATCCAACATCGAAA
>JAISSE010000006.1 GCA_031273285.1 Prevotellaceae bacterium | reverse complement strand
ACAGGCTCGAAAAGGAAAACAACGATTTCGAGCAGCTTCACATCTCCCGCACCAACGCGAAGGAAGCCCGGCGCGAACGCGGAACGCTGACGGCGCTTGCAGCAAAGGCTAACGATTCGTTCGGCGTCCTGAGTCAAATCATCAACGGTCTGTCGCTGATGCCGGTTGATGCGGACGCAAAAGCGGCTCTTGAGGAGATTGCCGGCATTATCAACGCTCAGATTCACCAGTATGCGGTTGCGTATAACCGCCATGCGGGTATCGTTGCCTCGAAAAAGAAAGGCGAGGAGGGAACGGAGAATGGAGGGGAATGATAGATAATGATTTAATAAAAGAAGATATGGAAGTAAATTATGTGATTGTATCAAAGGAAAATCAGAGTCATTCCAAAGAGCCGAAGAAATTTTATTCCGTCTGCAAAAGGAGTGGACATAAAACAAATAAAATGAAAAAAATAATATCACTTGTGATTTTAATTGTTGTTCTTACAACAGCAAAAGCCCAATATTCAACATATTATAATATTGATGTGAATCAAAGGGTAGATGCAAATATAAACAAAAATGTAAATGTTAGTGGCAATGTATATGAGCACAAAACCATTACAACTATAGACTATGGAGCATTACAACTTGCAAACGCACAAAATGAAAAAAACAGGTTGGAAAATTTAAAGTACGCGGATGAACAGCAAAGACGTATTGCATTAGAAATAGCTACTGACCCTATTAAAGCTTACGATTATGGTTATCAAAACGTATTTAAAATAAAAGGAAAAGATGCCAAGCCATTGGGATTTAGACAATTTATTATGAGTTATCGTGTGCCAAATAATGCTTTATTTGTACAAGCCGGTGCTGGAAGATTCGAAAATGTAAGTTCAGAGGGCATAACAACCGAAATCTTAATATATGCACCTGTCTACAACAAAAATAAGGATGTAATTGATGTTGAAAAAACAGCAAAAATGGAAGTTGTGATAGTTGGGCAATTAAATGATGATGGAGATGAAATATTTGTTCACAAAAAAGACATAAAAAGGGCTACTGTTTTTGGTGTAAAAGGTTTTAAATATACAATGATTTGGGAAGATGACTATCAATATACAATCACAGATAATTTTATATCGTTCGACCCTACAAAAAAGAATGGCATTAGCTACTTTGTGAAAGTTAGAACCTATGGAAACAAAGGCGAAGTGTCCTTTGAAGAACTTGAAGGCAGGAGATATTATCTAAGACTTTTAATTGAAAGAATAATCTCAACGGCATATATTGGAGATGAAAAATATTAATATTATTAACACACTCTTAATTTAAGAAACAAATATTGCAAAATACATACTGGATTGAAAGAATAGATTGCCGAAGATTGCCGAAGATTGCCGAAGATTGCCGAAGATTGTCGAAGATTGTCCAATAAAGGATATTTTGGAAATTATACCTGTGTAGTCGGCTGTTTCAAAAGCAACATTTTTTAACGCAAAGGTCGCAAAGAATCCGCCAAGGTCGCAAAGTTTATATCGCCGACACTGTTTTCCCCCTTGCGAACTTTGACTGCGTCGAATTTACGTTTGCGAAAATTCTTTGCGCCCTTTGCGTTTATAGTTCATCGTTTACAGTTCATCGTTCATTCAAATTATCCTAACGGCGCCTTTGTCTGCGGAACTCACCATATTGGCATACGCTTTCAGGGCATTGGAGATTTCCCGTTTTCGGAAAGGCGGAGTAAAAGCGTCTTTTCCTCTGTTTGCCTCCTCCGCGCGACGCTGTTGAAGTTCTTCGTCGGACAAAAGCACGTTGATTGTGCGAGCAGGTATGTCTATCTCAATAATATCGCCGCTGCGTACCAGAGCGATGTTTCCTCCTGCCGCCGCTTCGGGCGATATATGCCCTATCGACAGTCCCGATGTGCCTCCCGAAAAACGTCCGTCGGTTATCAGAGCGCATTCTTTTCCCAGATGCTTTGATTTGATGTACGATGTGGGATACAGCATTTCCTGCATACCCGGACCGCCTTTGGGTCCTTCGTAGACAATCACGACGACGTCGCCTTCGACAATTTCACCCGACAGTATCCCTTCGCAGGCGGAATCCTGAGAATCGAAGACCTTGGCTGTTCCCCTGAATTTCAGGATACTTTCGTCCACTCCGGCAGTTTTGACCACGCAGCCGTCGGTGGCGATATTGCCTTTCAGCACAGCCAGTCCGCCGTCTTTGCTGTAAGCATTTTCCGTATTTCTTATGCAGCCTGCCGTTCTGTCGGTATCAAAACTCTCGAAATATGAGAATTGCGACCCCGCCACGAGGTTGAATTTCCCTCCGGGAGCCGATTTATACCTTTTTATATACTCCGCTTTTGCCGTTTCTTCGGTGATTCCGTACAGACCGATTGCCTCCTTCAAAGTCAGACCGTCGACACGTTTGACGGACACATCAAGTAATCCGCCCTTAGCCAGCTCCGTCATGATTGAAATTACACCTCCGGCACGGTTAACATCCTGAACGTAATATTTATTCGTGTTCGGCGCGACCTTGCACAGGCACGGGGTTTTTCGCGACAGGGCGTCAATATCGTCCATTGTGAAATCGACTCCCGCCTCCTGCGCCACCGCCAGAAGGTGCAGAACGGTGTTTGTCGAGCCACCCATGGCAATATCCAGCGTCATTGCATTCAGAAAAGCCGCGCGGGTTGCAATGCTTTTCGGCAGAACGGAATTATCTCCTTTCGAGTAGTAGCGGGTAGCATTCCGAACTGTCAGTTTTGCCGCGTCTTCAAACAGTTTTTGCCTGTTTCTGTGGGTAGCTACGATTGTTCCGTTTCCGGGCAAAGCCAGTCCTATCGCTTCGTTCAGGCAGTTCATCGAATTGGCAGTGAACATCCCCGAACAGGAGCCGCAGGTGGGGCAGGCAGCCTGTTCGATGTTCCGAATTTCTTCGTCGCTGACGGACAAATCGGCTGCCTGCACCATTGCATCAATCAAGTCAAGATGCCTGCCGTTGAGATTGCCGGCTTCCATCGGACCTCCGGACACGAAAACGGCGGGAATATTCAGCCTCACTGCCGCCATCATCATGCCGGGAGTGATTTTGTCACAGTTGCTTATGCAAATCATGGCATCGGCTCTGTGGGCATTGACCATGTACTCCACGCTGTCGGCAATCAGGTCTCTCGAAGGCAGCGAATACAGCATTCCGTCGTGCCCCATTGCGATACCGTCGTCGATGGCGATGGTGTTAAACTCAGCCGCAAAACAGCCGAGCGACTGTATTATCCGTTTGATTTCCTGACCCGTTTCGTGAAGATGAACATGTCCGGGCACAAATTGTGTAAAGGAATTGACTATTGCGATAACAGGCATTCCCATTTGTTCTTCGCTCATTCCGTTGGCTTTCAGCAAGGCTCTTGCTCCCGCCATTCTCCGCCCGCGGGTTATCGTCGAACTTCTTAAGGGTATTTCCATAAATTGCTGTACATTATATTGATGAATGATTGCCGCACCGGAGGTTATCCTGTGATAATATTTTCCAGAGAAGTATCATATATTTTCTTGAAATCGCTGATAAATCCGAACGAAGTGTCATCTACCCGAATTTCCGACTTGGTAACATGTCCCAGTGTGGAAATAGGCACATTATAGCGACTTACGAAGTCGATGAAAGCCGCTTCCTTTGCATCCGATACCGAAACGACAACCCTGCTTTGCGATTCTCCGAACAGGAAGGCGTCCGTCCTGATTTCGGCGTCGGAAGTAATGTCAAACCCGAAATTTTCGGGCATTGCCGATTCGAGCAAAGCGATGAACAATCCGCCGTCGGAAACATCGTGCGCGCTGTGAATCAGGTTTGCCCTGATCAGAGCTTTTATCAGTTCCTGAACCTCGTATTCTTCGTCCAAATCGAAATGAGGCGCGGGCGATTCCCTGACTTTATGGTAACTGTAAAGATATTCGGACGAAGAAATATCATTGTACGAACGTCCGACAAGGTAAATCATGTCGCCTTTCTGACGGAACGACAGGGTGGTCTGGTATGTCTTGTCTTTCAAAACACCCAGCATTCCTATTGTGGGTGTGGGGAATACGGCTTCCGTTTTTCCGGCAATTTCCGACTGATTGTAGAAACTTACGTTCCCGCCCGTAACGGGGGTGCCGAATTTGCTGCAAGCCTCGCCCATACCTTTTATTGTTTCCACAAATTGCCAGTAAATGGCGGGATTATACGGATTTCCGAAGTTGAGACAGTTGGTTATGGCGCAGGGTTCGCCGCCCGAACAGACAACGTTGCGCGCTCCTTCCGAAACGGCTATCATTGCGCCGACTTTCGGATTTGCCTTGACATAGCGCGAGTTACAGTCCACGGTAAGCACCAGAGCCTTCTTCGACCCCTTGATTGACACCACAGCCGCATCCGACGGAATATTCGTGCTCATATTTACGGTACGAACCATGGAATCATACTGTTCGTACACCCACCTCTTTGAAGCGATGTTCGGATGTCCGGCAAGGAAAAGCGCAATCTCTTTGAGATTCGACGGTTCGGAAACGGTTTTCATGTCGAATTTGGCATATTCCCTGATATATGCCGGCTCGGCATACTCCCTGTCGTATTGCGGAGCGCCTCCGCCCAAAGCCAGAGACGATGCCGGAACTTCGGCAACCAAATCTCCCTTGTACCAAAACAAAAGTTTGTCTTCTTCAATGATTTCGCCTATTATGGCACATTCCAAATCCCATTTTTCGAAAATCGCTTCGACGATATGTTCTTTCCCTTTCTCAACGACAGCCAGCATACGCTCCTGCGATTCGGAAAGCAGTATTTCCCATGCCTCCATATTTTTCTGACGCAAAGGGACTTTGCTTAAATCTATCTTCATTCCGCATCCGCCTCTTTCCGACATTTCGGAGGTAGAGCAGATGATTCCGGCGGCTCCCATGTCCTGCATACCGACTAAAGCGCCGCTATCGCGCAGTTCCAGAGACGCTTCGAGCAAAAGTTTTTCCATAAACGGGTCGCCAACCTGAATCGACGGTATGTCGTCGGCAGAATCTTCGGTGATGTCCGCCGAAGCAAATGTTGTTCCGTGAATACCGTCCTTCCCCGTCAGCGAACCTATGATATATACGGGATTACCGACTCCTCCCGCCGTCGCCGATATGGTGTTGCCGATTTCGACCAAACCCACCGACATCGCATTCACTAAGGGATTTATCCTGTAACATTCGTCAAAAGCCACTTCGCCTCCGACAACGGGCACGCCGAAGCAGTTGCCGTAATCGCCGATGCCTTTGACTACGCCGCGCATAAGTCGCCTGTTGTGTTCTTCGTCGGGCATTCCGAAACGCAGTGAATTTAACTGTGCCACGGGGCGCGCACCCATGGTGAATATGTCGCGGTTGATTCCTCCGACGCCCGTTGCGGCGCCCTGATAGGGTTCGACGGCGCAGGGATGATTGTGCGATTCGATCTTAAAGGCACATGCCAACCCGTCGCCAAGGTTCACCAGACCTGCATTTTCGCTTCCGGCTTCGACCAGCAGATGCTCGCCTTTGCGCGGCAGGGTCTTCAACCATTTGATGGAATTTTTGTAAGATGCATGTTCCGACCACATTGCGGAATATATGTTCAACTCCGTGAAATTGGGCATCCGTCCCAAAATCTCTTTTATAGAATCCAATTCTTCCGGCAAAATCCCAAGCTCTTTAGCTGTTTCGTAACTGACTTTTTGCATATTATACTATTTTTGATGCACAAAGATAAATATTTTAGTTTGGAAAATACTAAAAATCTTTCAAAATGCTGTAATTCAC
>JAISSE010000225.1 GCA_031273285.1 Prevotellaceae bacterium | reverse complement strand
GACTTGAAAATCAACACAAAAGTCAGCGAATATTATATCGACCGCATATTTCTCGGCTTGCCGGCAACCGTTACGTATCTGAACAAAAAATATCAGTTGAAAATAACCAAGCTGAATCCGGAAATCAAAGACCGAATGTTTGAAATCGACCTTGTTTTCACCGATGAAGTGCCTGATAACATAAGGATTGGTAAAACATACAGAATCCAGATAGAATTGGGACAGCCGGAAGACGCCCTGATAATGGACAAGGGTAATTTCTATCAAAGCACCGGCGGTCAGTGGATTTTCAAGCTGGATAAAACCGGAAACAAAGCCATCAGAACAAATATTACCGTAGGTCGCCAGAACCCGGGACAATACGAAGTGCTTGACGGACTGTCGGCTGGCGACAGGGTGATTATCTCCGGATACAGCGGCTTCGGCGAGGCACAGGAACTGGTACTGAAATGAGCTGCGGGTAATAAAAATTTCGCGGATTCCGGTTTGCGTTAAAGTTTCGGCACACGGATGACTCGGATTAACCGGATTTGCAGGGATTTTTTTCGACGCGCGTCGAAAAATTCCTGCAAATTCATTGTATCCGTGCTGTCCGTGTGCCTGTTTCTGCAACAGTACCGGATTTCGGCATTATTTTGCAAATCATTAATCAACAGCAGTTAAAGCCCTGTTGCGGCGGGAATTTTTGCAGATTGAAGCATATATACATTGCAATTCGATTTTTTCATGTAACTTTGCACTGTTAAAAAGGTATTACATTAAAATCGTATAATTTGTATGAAATCAAAATTATCTCTGTTTATCCTGTGCATATTCGCATACGGAAGTTCCGTATCTCAAAACAGGCTGAGTATCACTCAAGTCAATGCAACCGCACCCGTTGTTGTGAACAGTCCGCTGATAGTGGACAGCGTCAATCTCAAAAAAGAAAAATTTGAGACAAAACAATTGCTTGAAACAATGTTTCTTGCAAAGAAAACGGATTTTAAGGAGAAATTAGTCGCCGACACGTCGGGCGTAATATTTTTTCCGAAAGCCAAAAACGGCAGTGAATTACGCTTTTTTTCATTCAATGTCAATGTAAACAAACATGCAAAACTGAAGGTGCGCGTTACTGCTCCCGGAATGCTGGAGCTTTATGTCGGCAATAAAAAAGAATCCTCGAAAACGACAGCGGAAGACAGTCTTAAACATGCGAAGGATACCGAAAAAGAAATTACGGTCAATCCCGGCACCGTCGAATTTGCCGTTAAATATCTGAGTCAGGCGCAATCGAAAATTCCGCAGGAATCCGTTAAAATTACCGTCGAATCATCCGACAGTACGGTAAATCTCGCCGAATACGGGAATAAACGGCTGATAAGAATCAACGATATTATCGAAGGCACGAGAGTCCGCGCGGGAAATATTTCGCCGAACGGACGTTACGCCATATTAAGCTATTCCAATGTAATTGACGGCGGAGCGTCGAACGATTACCGGGAACTGCTGAATACCCAGACAGGCAAGACGGTATCTCTGGACAGATACATGTCGTGGATGCCGGTGTCGAACAAGCTCTATTATGTCGCCCAGCGCGGCGAAAACAATTCGCTCATCAGCGTTGATCCCGAAACACTGGCGGAAACCGTTGTCGCAAACAATATTCCCAAGGACAATTTCCGTTTCATGCACGACGAGAAGCGGCTTATATACACCGAAAAAGAGTCCTACGACGACCGGAAAGGCGATTTGATGATACTCGAATCTCCTGCAGACAGGCAGGACGGCTATTTCGACAGGTATTTCATTTATATATACGATATTGCAACCGGTGTCAAACAGCGTTTGACCTACGGAAAGCATACGACGTCGGTGTCCGACGTCAGCCGCGATTCCCGTTATCTGCTGTTTACCACCGGCGACGAAAATATCACGGAACGTCCTTTCCGGAAATCGTCTTTGTTCCTCATGGATTTGCAGTCGTTGAAAATCATTGACACTCTGTGGAAGGACGAAAAATATGCAGGCTCCGCAAGTTTCTCGCCCAACGGACAAAAACTGCTCGTCCACGGAGCGCCGGATGCGTTCGGCGGGATTGGTCTGGACGTGCCGCAGGGAGAAACGGCAAACAGTTATGACGACCAGATATTTATAATGGATATTGCCACAAAGAAAGTCGAACCGGTATCCAAAAAATTTGACCCTTCCGTCAATCGTGCGTTCTGGCATTCCGACAACGAAATTTATCTGCTGGTTACGGAAGCCGATTACGAGAATGTTTACAGGTATGACCTTGCGAAAAAATCTTTTACCAGACTGAGTCTGGCGGAAGACGTCATACGCTCGTTTAATCCGGCAAGGGACGGAACAACAGCCATATACGCGGGTTTGAGTTCGTCGAATACCACGCGAGCCTACACGTATGATCTGAAAACTGCAAAGTCGGTTTTGGTAAGCGACCCGTCGAAAGAACGTTTTGAGAACATCACTCTGGGAAAAGTGCGGGACTGGGATTTCATATCTTCGGACGGAACGGTGATAAAGGGGCGGTACTATCTGCCTCCCGTTTTCGACTCTTCGGCGAAATATCCGGTGATTGTCTACTATTACGGCGGGACAACTCCGACCGCCAGAGTGCTGGATCATCCTTATCCCATGCATGTCTATGCGTCTATGGGTTACGTGGTTTATGTGATTCAGCCGAGCGGGACGATAGGCTTCGGTCAGGAATTTTCGGCTCGCCATGTCAATGCCTGGGGGAAACGTACTGCCGATGATATTATCGAGGGCGTCAAAAAATTTGCGGCGGAACATTCGTTCGTCAATGAAAAGAAAATCGGCTGTATCGGAGCATCTTACGGCGGATTTATGACCATGTATCTGCAAACGGTTACCGACATTTTCGCCGCCGCAATCTCTCACGCGGGGATAAGCGCATTATCGAGCTATTGGGGTGAAGGATACTGGGGTTACGCATACAGCGCTGCCGCAAGCGCCGACAGTTATCCGTGGAACAACAGGGAACTGTATGTGGAGCAAAGTCCGCTTTTCAATGCCGACAAAATCAAAACTCCGCTTTTACTGCTTCACGGTCTGGAAGATACAAACGTGCCTGTGGGCGAAAGTTTCCAGATGTACACAGCGTTGAAAATTCTCGGACGACCGGTTGAATTTATCAGAGTGAAAGGTGAAAATCACGGTATTGCAACATATAACCGCAGACTGGAATGGAATTATTCGATATACGCATGGTTCGCAAAATGGTTGCAGGATGATTCGTCGTGGTGGGACGGCATGTATCCGAAAAAGGAACTGTGAACTGTGAACGATAAACTATAAACTATAAACGATGAACTATTCGGATGCAGTTACGGTTTATAGTTCACAGTTTATAGTTAAATACAGTTTATAGTTTATAGTTTATAGTTTATAGTTAAATAAAGATGATTATTAAAATATATCCCGATTCGCCCAATGAAAGAGAGATAGACAGGGTGGTGAAGATTTTGCAAAATGACGGAGTGGTAATATATCCGACCGATTCGGTGTATGCAATGGGTTGTTCGTTACGCAGTAAAAAGGGATTTGAAAAAATCCTTTCGATAAAAAATATCAATAAAAAAGAAGCGACATTTTCTCTGATTTGCGACAGTCTGAGCAATCTTTCGGATTACGCAAAAGTTGATACTCCGACATTTAAAGTCCTGAAAAGAAATCTTCCGGGAGCATTCACTTTCATACTTGCCGCCTCGAACAAAGTTCCCGACAAACTGCTAAGTCGAAGAAAACAAATAGGTTTGAGAATCCCCGACAACAGGATAACGATTGAACTGGTGAAACAGCTGGGGTGTCCGCTGCTTTCCACTTCAATCAGAATCGACGACGATTTTATCGAATATATCAGCGATCCCGAGTTAATCAACGAACGGTTCGGCTCTTTTGCGGATGCCTGTATCGATGGCGGAATAGGCGGTATAATTCCCTCTACAATCGTGAATTGCACAAACTCCGAGTTTGAGATAACAAGACAGGGAAAAGGAGAATTGAAAATTTGACAAATCATTGAAAATTATGCAGGTGCAATCCGAAAAATTCTTATCGAAAAAATGGTTCGTCAATTACGGACAGGTAGTTGCAGGCTCGTTCATCATGGCGGTGGGGTTTGTATTCTTCATATCGCCCTACAGGCTGGCGCCGGGAGGCGTTTACGGAATATCAATAGTGCTGCACTATATGTACGAAATGTATTATAACGTACTGGTCGACTGGCTGGGAATCAATCTGCCGGACAATCTCGACATAAGCGTCGCCGCACTGTGCATGGACATCCCCCTGTGCATAATCGGGACAAAAGTTCTTGGCAAAGCGTTTGGAATCAAGACGGTCGTCAGTTTTCTGACAATGGCTCTGTTCACGTTTATCCTCGAAAACAGCTGGGGATACGACCCTCTGGTGGACGATGTCATGCTGTCCACCATATTCGGCGCCGTCTGTCTTGGCTTGGGCAGCGGGCTGGTATTCCGCACGGGAGCGACATCGGGCGGAACGGATGTAATATCCATGATTTTCTCAAAAAAAACAAGCATTCCTCTGGGAACAATGGTGATAATTGTCGATTCCTGCGTGATTGTGCTGTCGTTTGTGGCTTTTCAGGATATGAAAATACCGCTTTATTCCTTTATTATCATATATATAACAGGACGAATAGTTAATGCGGCGGTTTACGGGTTCAGAAATATCAAAACCTTAATTATCATTTCCGACAAATATAAGGAAATCGCGCAGTTTGTTCTGGAACTGGACCGCGGCGGAACAATTTTCTACGGCGAAGGAATGTACACCGGAAATAAAAAAAACATAATCTTTACCAATGTCAATCCGAAGGAAGTCAATCTGATTCAGCAACATATCAGAGAGGTAGATCCCGAAGCGTTCATAACGGTCATAGATGCCGGACAGGTTGTGGGTGAAGGTTTTCGCAGTATCCACGAAACGTTTTAATCCGCGAATACTTTTTTTATCCACGAATGACACGAATTTTTTTTCCAATCGACGCTTAGCGAACCCTGTAAGGGTTGCAAACACTACGACCGTCATTAGTGGAGACGCGGCATGCCACGCCGTAATCCAAATCTTGACAGGATTGATTGCCTGCAAATTCTGATAATCCTGCAAATAATTATTTCAGCAAATTGTTCAGCATCCGGGACAGGGAGATACTGTCCAGTCCGCGACCTATGATTTTCTTGTTTTTATCCAGCAGATATACCTGCGGAACGGAATATACGCTGTAAGCGGTGCGGAAATCCGTTTCATTATTCGGATCCCAGACATTTATCCAGTCCGTCAGTTCGTTTTTCGTCAGGTATTCAAGCCATTCGCTCCTGTCATTGCGGCTGTATACACAGAATCCTGCAAGCCCTTTGCTCCGAAAATCCCGAAAAATCCGGTATATTTTTGGGGTTTCCTGCCGGCAATGCCCGCACGAGACGTCAAAAATATACACTAAGGTATATGGCGCATCTATATCGTACAGCGATTCGACGCCTCCGCCGACAGTCTGCATTCGAAGGTCTTTCGCCTGTTTGCCGACCAGCGACGGTCTGTTTTTGCGTGCATATTCCGCAAACTCCCGCAGTTTTCCGTCGTCGATTTTAATTTTTCCCGACAGATAATAATTGTCGATAATGTGAATGATAACATTTTCCATTCCCATGATTTGGGATTCGAGGTACCGGTCGAGAATATGTCCCGCAAGATATTTCAGCACGACGGCGTTGTTTTGCGCTTTTGTCAGGACAAAGTCCACGCCGCGAATTATAGTGTCGGGAATGGGCAACAGTATGGATGTGAAATAATTGTCGATGGCTGGGATAAGTAAGGGAGTATCAAGCATCCGTTCATCCGTCAAACTGATATTATCCCAATAATGTTTTGTATAGAACTCATACATATACTGTTGTCGGTTGTTTTCGGGAATTTCGCTACTTTTCGGATGAACCTGCAACATGGCAGTTGCCAGCGATTCGAGTAAACTCCCCGGATATTTAGCCCTTATATTCCGTACCTTAGCCTCTGTCTGTGCAATAAGTGATGCGAGTTCGGCGTCTGTCCGTTCCTTCGCCTCGCTGTCTTTCGCCTGTGTTTTCAGCGCCTTTTCTCTTTCCTGTCGTTTCAGCAGGAAATCGGAATAATCGGCAAAATCTTCATTTTCCGGAGAACCGCTGAACGTTACCGTTTTACCGTATTTATTCTTTACCGTCGATATTCCGAACGTTTGGTTAACGGTGTCGGAAATCAAAAAATCGAACAGCGGAATTTTTTCCGTAACAATCAGATACATGCCTGGTGCAAGCGGTTTATCTCCCGTAAATGCCGTTTTTCCGTTTGCGTCTGTTTTCGCGGTATCCGTTACGTATGGCTTTGCACCTCTATATTTTGCAAGCAGAACGGTTTTATTTTTTTCCTTTTCGAGCGCAAGTTCGATATTGTAGCCTGTTTTGCCTACCGATACCTTGTCCGCACTGTGCGACATGCGGGTTGAAGAACAGCTCGAAATCAGTATCAAAACAAGTACAAACGTTAAAAATGTCTGTGTCTCGATTCTGCGGATTAATTTCACGAATTTCATTTTCGATACCTGTGATTTTTATGTTCCGCTGAAATCCACGTCGTTGAACAGCAATGACGGGACTCTTCGCGAAGATGCCGGTTTCGGGTCGTTGCCTGTTTCCAGAAGATTATTCCACAGAGACAGCAGGTTGCCCGTAATATTCATTTCGTTTATCGGCTTGGTCGGTTCGCCTTTTTCGATGAGAAAACCCTCTATCCCGAATGAAAAATCGCCCGTATTGCTGTTACTGTTTCCGCCGTTAAGCCCTGTAACCCAGATTCCCCTGTCCATCGAAGCAAGAATCTGTTCGTGCGATCGCGTTCCCAAATCGAAATTCACAACCGAGGGAGATGATACGGTCGGCGGGACATTCAATTTCGCAGCGTTGTATGTGTCTATGAAATAGGTTTTGAGCACTCCCCTTTCGATTATATTCCTTTTTACCGTCGCGACCCCTTCCCCGTCGAACATTCTGGCTCCGAAGGCGCGTTTGATATGAGGGTCGTCGATAATGCTCACCTTGTCCGAAACTATTTTTTCGTTCAGTTTGTCGATTAGAAACGAGCTTTTTTGCTGTAAAGCCCCTCCGTACATGGCGGAAAGCAAAGGCGTCAGCAGCAGTCCCGATTGCCTGTTGTCAATCAGCATCATGTATTTGCCCGAATCAATCTTCGATTGTCCCAGCTTTTGCAGAGTTTGTCTGTAGGCTTTTTTTCCGATATTGTCCTTCACCAGATTATCAAGATACAGAGCCGATTCGCACCACGACGAACTCGGACGGGCGTCGTCGTCGCCTTTCATCGCAACGGTCGAATACAGCGAATAGCTCGAATGGGCTGTCTCGCCTTCAAATCCGTTGCTTGCAAGGATGTACGTAAAACTGTCCCCGTCGCTGTATTCCGATGTGATTGAGATTATTCTGTCGTCAATGCCGTATATTTCGTCGATTATATTTCGCGCAAGGGCGAGTTTGGTATCAACCGCCACTGTGTCAAAGCTTTTGTCGCAGGTATCCAGAGTAAACATCTCACCCCTGTAGTATCTCGACGGGTCGGGCAAAGTCCGCATCGGGTCTTTGTCGAGATAACGTGTTGATTCTATTGCCGAAGAAATAAATTTGAACAAACTTGTCTTCTCCATACGGTTTGTGGAATATGAGCCATAACGCTCATCAACAAACAGTTCAATCTCCAATCTGTTTTCCGACGCCTGTTGCAGTCGATCAAGATTTTTGTCTCTGTATTCAAACGAACTGATTGACCCCGAATTGACTGTTATCCGGGCACTATCCGCTCCGCTGTCCAGAGCAAACTGCATTGCTTCCTGTGTCAAAACTTTATGTTCTGCCGAAATCATTTACGGATTGTTGTTTGTGGAGCGCGCATTGTCGAAATATTCTTTGGCGTAAGCGTCCCACGATTTGTCAAGATAGTGATTTTCACCGAAAAACTGTAAGACGGGAGCCATCAAATCCGGTTTCTGAGCGCCCTGTATCCGTGTCAGCGTAACAGCGTTCTCGTTGAGTACCACCATGGTAGGCAAACCGTATTTCTCGCCTGATTTGCCGGTTGCCAAAATTGCCGACAATTCCGCCGAAGACATCCTGCGATTGTCATATGTCTGCATTTCCATCGATTCCGCGTCCAGTTTTACGGGATAATACTGTTCGTTCAGTATTTTTGCCACGGCGCCATCGGAAAAAGTGTCTCTGTCCAGCACTTTACACCATCCGCACCAGTCGGCGTATATGTCGACGAATATTTTGCGCGGCTGCTTTTTCGACGCCGCAACGGCATCGTCGAATTTCATCCATTTGACCGTTCCTTTTCCCGTTG
This sequence comes from Prevotellaceae bacterium, assembly GCA_031273285.1. Taxonomy (GTDB): domain Bacteria; phylum Bacteroidota; class Bacteroidia; order Bacteroidales; family UBA932; genus JAIRLF01. The sequence goes on along the minus strand of JAISSE010000225.1, from coordinate 8,137 downwards.
ATTTCAGATGCTTGTTGTCGGCAAAAAACAATAATCTTTCCTTCATAAAGTCGGGCTTTCTGAATCCCTGAATCATTTCGTTCAACTGCATGTTTTCGTTGATAATCACCATTGTCGGCAAACCAAGTCCTTCTCCCTGCTTCACCATTGCCAGACTTGCCGCCAGTTCGGGCGAAGATATTTGCCTGTCGCCCAGATTGTGAGTTGCTTTCGATTCGGAGTCTAATTTGACGGGATAGTAACGTTCGTTCAGAATCCTTATCACGCCGGTATCGGAGAAAGTGTCTCTGTCCAGCACTTTACACCATCCGCACCAGTCGGCATATATATCGACGAATATCTTGCGGGGTTCTTTTTCCAACGCGGCGACAGCATCTTCGAATTTCATCCATTTGACCTTTTGCTGAGCGTATGCCGGATTTATCGAAATTGTCGGCATCAACAGCAAGAGCAACAGCCAGGTACACAAATCTTTTAAAATCACACTGTATTTCATATCTTTTATTTTTTATTTTCGAAATTTAAAAAAATCCCAGCTCGAATTTTGCCTCTTCCGACAAATTTGCCATATCCCATGGAGGTTCAAATGTCAGATTAATACTCACATCCTTTACTCCTGGGACATCCCTGACGCCCTCGTTGACACTTTCGACAAGTTCGTCCGCCATCGGGCAGTTGGGCGCCGTTAACGTCATCGTTATCTCGACTTTGGCGTCGGCGTTCACCGTTATTTCGTATATCAGTCCCAAATCGTATATATTGACCGGAATTTCGGGGTCATATATGTTTTTCAGTACCTTTACTATATCCTGTTCTATTTTCAATTTATCCATTACAAATTAATTAATTCGGCAGCAATGACTTTCATCTGCTTCATCATTGCGGCTAAACCGTTCGACCTTGTGGGCGAAAGATTTTCCTTCAGCCCTATTTTCTCGATGAAATACAGCCTTGCAGTCAAAATATCAGCCGGTTTTTGATACGAAAGCACTCTGATAAGCAAGGAAATCATGCCTTTGGTAATTATCGCGTCACTGTCCGCATAATATTTGATTATCTCGCCTTCCCTGATTCCGTAAACCCAGACTTTCGACTGACAGCCGTCGATAATATAATCGTCGATTCTGTATTTCAGGTCGTAAGGAGCTAAATCTCTGCCAAGTTCTATCAGATACTCATATTTGTCCATCCAGTCGTCCAATACGCTGAATTCTTCGATTATCCGATCCTGTATCTCATTTATCGTATATTCCATTTCTTCAATTCTCGAGCCGCAAAATTAGAAAAATTACGTTAATGTTACATCCCGTTTAAGATAAAATAACAGAGCGAAATTAATCTTATTGGCGTTATATTCTATAAATCAATTCCTAACATATTTTATTCCAGGTATACTTTATTGAAAAAATCTACATAATCTACAAAAGATGTGCCGCTGCGCATCAGTTTGAGGTTCGATTCGAGAATAATGAAAGACACATAGTCGTTGACGGTCAGATTACTGAACACCTGCCTGTTTGCCGATATTCTGTTGAAAAACTCAACTGCCGCATCCCTGTTTTTGATTTTGGGCATGATTATCATCTTGTTATCGGCAAAATCCACAATCTGTACCTCATAATTTTCCTCTAAAAAATTGGCGGTATTGAAAGATAATATATTGAATCTTAATCGGTTCATATTCACGCTTGCATCCGTTATAATCACAAAAGCATGCGTACCGTCTTCCATGGAATATCGCGATTTTACCGAGTTTGCCCTTTGAGGGTCAAACCGGATATATTGTTCCGGCGCAACCTGCTTGGCGGGTGTTTGTTCCGGCGGAGTTTCCCGATTCGACTCCGGTTGTGTTTCCGATGCCGGCTGCCGCTCCGGCGGTTTTGTTTCGGTAATCCATTTAAATTCGGACTTCTCAAGGTCATTCAGAACACTTTGCGCATAAGAAGCCGCCGTGTTGCCGGAATATTTTTTCACGATATCCTCAAGCGCCGTCCTGTATCTGACAATATCGCCGGAATAGCTGTCGGACAGAGTTTTAAGCAGAGTGAATTGCGGCACAAGCCTGCCCGAAGGATATTTTGTCAGCCCGACTGTCGAGGCTTTGTAAGCGTCTCCGAATCTGTTGGATGTATAATAATTCAGGGCGGTATAGTAATCGTTTTCCTCCGCCGCTTCCTGCGCCTTGACTTTGTCGACATATCCGGGATCGGTGGCAGCGAGCACTTTAGGATTGTCGGGGTAATTTTGCAGCATCAGATTTCTGTAATAACTTGCTTTGCCGCTGTCGCCCGTCTTTGTATAAATCTCATACAATGCCACATACGTTTCGGATAAAAGACTGTTTGCCGGAAAACGCCGGATTAAATTCTCAAACTCTTCGGCGGCTTTAGCGGGGTCGTTTAAATCGTCCCTGTATGCTTCTCCGATGTTGAACATTGCCGTAACAATCTTTTCGTTCGACACTTTTTTCGCTTCGTCTGTCTGCGGAATATTTGCCATAAATACTTCTCTGTCGGTTATATCTGTCTGTGTAACATCCACTGTTTCTTCTTCTTCCAACTCGAAATCGTATTCCGTCTGCGCCTGTATTCCCTTGTTTTTTCTTCTCCAGTTGTCTTCCGCCTTCCTCTGTCCCCATCTCATTGTAAAATCGGTTTTGCCCAGCTCAAGCGAGGTGGGATTATAGAAATACCACTGTCCCTGAGTCGATTGCGCGTCAATATCCGCTTTTAGCCGTTCCAGCCGTTCCTGTTCGTCCGCAATTCTTTTCTTCTCATCCTCTGCCTGTTGTATTCTTTCGTCGATTAATTTGTTCAAATCGTCTTCGGATAAATTTGCCAGTTTCTGCAAACCGTCTTCGCGTTCCACAATTTTCATGTTCAGGGCTAACTTCCTGTATTTATTGGCTTTCGACGAGGCTTCTTCATACAGGGAATGGTCGGCGCCCAGCATAATCGCAGAGCTGTCGTAGCATGTGTATGCGTTGATACGGTCGCCGTTTTTGATGTGATATTCCGCCAGAGCAAGATACGATAATCCTTTCTGCCTGGTATTTATACCTGTTGCGGAGACGGATTTGCGGTAATAGTCCAAAGCCGCGGGAATATTTCCTTCCGCCTCTTCCAGTTTTGCGAATGCATAATATATTTGGTCGTGATAGTTTGCATTCTGCTCGTTTCTCAATGCTTTTTCCAGTATTTTACGAATATTGTCTCTCTGATTTTTGGGGGTATACGTGTAAGCCATAGCCATTTCCGCGCTGAAGGCGGTCAAATAGGGCGGATTCTTTTTCAAAACTTTCGAAAAATGTTCTACCGCCTTGGCGTTGTTATTCGTTTTTTGATATAACTGCCCCAGGATGAAGTTAAAACGGATTTTTTTACTTTTACCTCTGGCGCGTTTCAAAGCCTTCTCCAGATGAGGAATAGCTTCCTGATATTTGTTTTGTTTGATATACAAATCGGCAAAAGCCTCATCTATAAGAGGTTCTATTTTACGTGGAATATCCTTTTTCTTTGTGAGAGAGACCAGTAAATCTTCGGCTTTAATATACTGCCTGTCCTGCGACAGAACAATCGCCTGATATGCCTGTGCTTCGTAAGTACTTGTCTCTTTGGGATATTCGGTTATTATGAAAGCAAATTTTTCTTCAGCCGGACTGTATTCGTGCATATAGACCTGAGCTTTCCCCATAATAAGATGCGCATCGTCCACAAACCGGTTGAATTCCTTTCGATTATAAAATTCCCGCTGTTCTTTGGTCATATTCTTTTTGCGCTTGGGTTTAGCCGTAATCGAATGTTTTTCTATTGTCTTATTGCCCTTGTCAATAGTACGTTGCATGTCGCCCGACACTAATCCGGAAGCCTGTTCGTATTCGAAAGCAAATACGGGTAATATTTCGTCGAAATTTTGAGATTCTATCGCTTCGACTTTTTTGGATGCCTGTTTCAGACTTTCGCGTCCGTTGAAAAACACATTATAATATGCCGTCAAATCGTGATATTTGCGGTTAAAATATGTGTTACGACTTGTGGAACAGCCCGTAACAACAAGCAGCAACAAGAAAAAGCAAACCGTTTTAACCTTCATTCATTTAGACTTTTTATAATCAATCATCCGCAAAATTATAAAAAAATTCCGACTTGGAGATTTTTCGGCTCGCAAAAGGCAAAATATTGTCTGCGGAGCGCAGGTTTTTTTCTCGCAGGAAATAATGATTTTCAGCTCGTTAATTAAATAAATATTGTTTACGGCACAAACTGTAAGGCGAATTAAAAAAAATATTTTTACCTTTGTGCTTCAATATCGGTTTTAATTTAAATTGAAAAATAAATGAAATAATGGCACAACAAAAAAAATTTATTACCTGCGATGGGAACTATGCCGCGGCACATATTGCTTATATGTTCAGTGAAGTTTCGGCTATATATCCCATTACGCCATCGTCCACTATGGCAGAATATATCGACGAATGGGCTGCAACAAACAAGAAAAATCTTTTCGGGGAAACGGTAAAAGTTGTCGAAATGCAATCGGAAGGAGGCGCGGCGGGCACGGTACACGGCTCGCTGCAAGCCGGTGCGCTGACCACAACATTCACTGCGTCTCAGGGTCTTTTACTGATGATTCCCAACATGTACAAGATTGCCGGAGAACTGCTTCCGGCAGTGTTCCATGTCTCGGCGCGGTCGCTGGCTGCTCAGGCGCTGTCCATTTTCGGAGACCACAGCGACGTGATGTCGGCGCGACAGACAGGATTTGCATTTCTCGCTTCCGGCGGCGTGCAGGAAGTGATGGATTTGTCGGCGGTTGCACATCTGGCGGCAATCAAGGGAAGGGTTCCGTTCGTCAACTTTTTCGACGGTTTCAGAACGTCCCACGAAATACAGAAAATAGAATGTCTGGACAAGGAAGCGCTTGAACATCTGTTAGATAAAAAAGCTCTGCAGGCATTTCGCGAAAGAGCTTTAAACCCCGAACATCCGGTTACAAGAGGTACCGCTCAAAATCCCGATATTTATTTCCAGTCGCGCGAAGCATCCAATACTTTCTACGACCTGGTGCCCGATATAGTCGAGAACTATATGAAGGAAATATCGAAAATCACAGGAAGAGAATATCATCCGTTCAATTATTACGGCGATCCGGAGGCGACAAACATAATCATAGCCATGGGGTCGGTAACGGAAACCATCCGCGAATGTGTTGATGCTCTGACTGCCAAAGGCGAAAAAGTAGGAGTTCTTGCGGTGCATCTCTACCGTCCGTTCTCCGCCAAATATTTTTTCAAGGCAATTCCTTCGACGGTGAAACGTATTGCAGTGCTCGACAGGACAAAAGAACCGGGCGCGATGGGCGACCCCCTGTATCTCGACATAGTAAATCTGTATTACGGACGCCCTGACGCTCCGATAATTACGGGAGGTCGTTACGGTCTGAGTTCAAAAGATACAACCCCTGCCCAGATTTTATCCGTTTTCGATAATCTCAAATTGAACGAACCCAAAAATCAGTTTACAATCGGAATTGTAGATGACGTAACATTCAAGTCGTTGCCTGCCGGCGAAGAAGTCAATATGGCTAAACCCGGAACTTACGAAGCGAAATTCTACGGATTGGGTTCCGACGGCACCGTGGGAGCAAACAAGAATACTATCAAGATTATAGGCGAAACGACGGATAAATACTGTCAGGCATATTTTGCTTACGATTCCAAAAAATCGGGCGGATTCACCACATCGCATCTTCGCTTCGGCAATCTGCCCATTACTTCGCCCTATCTTGTAAATACTCCCGATTTCGTGGCTTGCCATGTGCCTTCGTATGTGCATAAATACGACATACTTACGGGAATAAAGGAAGGAGGAACATTCCTTTTAAACAGCCTTTGGGATGCGGAGGAAACAAAAAAGCGTCTTCCCGATTCGGTGAAAAGAATTCTTGCCCGTAAGAAACTGAATTTCTACATAATAGATGCAACAAAAATTGCGGTGGAAATCGGTTTGGGAAACCGCACAAATACGATTCTTCAATCGGCGTTTTTCAAAATATCCGATGTGATACCTTATGATTTAGCCGTAAAGGAGATGAAATATGCCGTTGAAAAAAGTTACGGCAAGAAAGGCGGCGACATAGTTGCCAAAAACAATGCGGCGATAGACCGCGGCGGTGAATATGAGAAAGTTGAAGTTCCCGCAGAATGGGCAAATCTTGAAAATAAGCCTTTATCTTCGAGGACGGGCGATGTTCCGCAATTTATCTCGGAAGTTGCGGACGCCATGAATGCGCAAAACGGAGACTCGCTCCCCGTCAGCGTGTTTACGGGACGTGAAGACGGTACTTTCCCCGCCGGAACGACAGCCTACGAGAAACGCGGAGTAGCGACAATTGTCCCCAAATGGATATCGGGCAACTGTATTCAGTGCAATCAGTGCGCGTATGTTTGTCCCCACGCCGTTATTCGCCCGTTCCTGATGACGGGAGCGGAACTGGAAGCGCTGCCGGGCGAACATGATGCGGTGAAGGGTAACGGTCCATTCAAGGAATATTATTTCAAGATACAGGTAAGTCCCTTGGATTGTACGGGTTGCGGCAACTGCGCCGACGTTTGTCCCGCAAAAAACAAAGCTCTGGTAATGGAACCGCTTGAACTGCATCTGAAAGAACAGGAACGGTTCGATTATCTGCACACAAAAGCAGGCTATAAGGACAAGGTTGCCGACAAGTTCCAGAATCTGAAAAACAGTCAGTTCGCACAGCCGTTGTTCGAATTTTCGGGCGCCTGTGCGGGTTGCGGCGAAACTCCGTACATAAAAGCCGTTACTCAGTTGTACGGCGACCAAATGCTGATTGCCAACGCAACCGGTTGTTCGTCAATCTACGGAGGGTCGGCTCCTTCGACGCCATACACCGTGAATGCCGAAGGTCGGGGTCCTGCCTGGGGCAACTCTCTGTTTGAAGATAATGCCGAATTTGGTCTGGGAATGAACGTTGCTACCGAAAGACTTCGCGACCGCATCGAATTTCTGATGAACGAATGCAAGGCTAAAGCCGACTGTTCCGACGAAATCAAAGCCCTGTTCGACGAGTGGATTGCCAACAAACATATCGCTTCGAAAACAAGGGAATTGTACGACGGGATTGTGTCGTCGGTAAAAGACTGTTCCTGCGAATATTGTCGGGAAATATACAATCTGCGTCAGTATCTTGTGAAAAAGTCGCAGTGGATATTCGGAGGCGACGGCTGGGCTTACGACATAGGTTACGGCGGTTTGGATCACGTTCTGGCTTCGGGAGCGGATGTCAATGTTCTTGTGCTCGATACGGAGGTGTATTCCAACACCGGAGGTCAATCGTCCAAGTCCACTCCCGCGGGAGCTGTTGCAAAATTTGCAACATCCGGCAAACGTGTACGCAAAAAGGATTTGGGCATGATGGCAATATCATACGGATATGTTTATGTCGCACAGGTTGCCGTAGGCGCCAATCAAAATCATTTTTTCAAGATACTGAAGGAAGCCGAAGCATATCCCGGACCATCACTGATTATCGCTTATTCGCCGTGTATCAACCACGGTCTGCGTGCAGGCATGGGCGCTACGCAAAAAGAGCAAAAACTCGCGGTGGAGGCAGGTTACTGGCAGTTGTATTCTTTCAATCCCCTGAAAGAAGAACAGGGTCAAAATCCGTTCCAACTCGACAGCAAGGCTCCCGACTGGTCGAAATTCCAGGATTTTATCAAGGGCGAAACACGTTATCTGTCATTGACGAAAACGTTCCCCAAAGAAGCGGAGACACTGTTTGTCGAAACACAGCGCAACGCCGAATGGAGATATAATCAGTACAGGAGATTAGCCTCAATTGACTATTCAACAAAATCGGAATAGCATTTTTAATAATTAGACAGTATATATTAGGGAAAGGCGTCCGAATTATCGGACGCCTTTTTTAATTATGCGGAAACAGACTTTCGATTTACAATTGAATCGAAGTGTGTTTGTCGCCGCATTCTGTGTGTCTCGGCATTGTGTTTTTTACCGTAGGATAAATCCGACGGCAATTATATTGCTTCTATAAACATTTGAGCTCTTCGAGGTCGAACCGCATCTCTCCTGTGTGCCTTCTTAAATTGACG
>JAISSE010000127.1 GCA_031273285.1 Prevotellaceae bacterium | reverse complement strand
CAAGTCTTCCTTATTTTCAAAATAGCTGTACAGCAATCCCCTTGCAATACCGGCTTTTTGAGCGATTTTATCAATACTTGTGTGCGCATAACCGTCTTCTGCAAACAGTTGCATTGCCGCATCCATAATCAGTTGTCGCTTTTCGGCGCGAATAGCCTCATTTTGTTCTTTTGTTCTTGGCATATCTTCCAGTTTGTTTTAGAATGAACATTCATTCAAAAAATAATGCCGCAAAAGTACAGCCTTTTTTTTAATCTGCAATTTTTTTTGGCTTTTTCGAATCGCAAATGTGATAATATCTTAATTTACAAAACTATAAAATGCAAAGAAAATGTTGCCGCAAGCTGATTCCATACCATAATTAAACACGGTAAAATAAAAAAGAGGGGGAAACAGGCTCCTCCTCTTTTTATTCTATCGCACAAAAATGCGACGATTTATTTCATTATTCGTTATTCACTGTTCGTTATTCACTGTTCACTATCCCTTATTCACTGCTTAACCAGGAACTTATAGATACACGTATGCGTATATGTTTCGCCCGGTCTCAAAACAGTCGATGGAAAATTAGGATGATTGGGGCTGTCCGGAAACTTCTGTGTTTCCAAAGCCAATGATTCTCTGTATTTTATGGGTTTTCCCGATTTTCCGTTAACTTTACCGTCGAAAAAATTCCCGCTATAGAATTGAAGCGCAGGCTGGTCGGTGTAAACTTCAAGCACTCGACCGCTGACAGGCTCATGCACAACCGCTGCCAAAGCCACTTCGCCGGTTTTATTGTCCAGAACCCAGTTATGGTCATAACCCAAACCGTTTTTCAGCTGTTGGTCGTCATTATCAATTCTTTCCCCGATTTTTGTAGCTTTCCTGAAATCGAAAGGAGCGCCGTCCACCGGCGTTATTTCTCCCGTGGGAATCAAAACGCTGTCGACAGGCGTTGTATGCGAGGCGTTTATCGTCAAAATATGGTCGGTGATTGTACCGTTTCCTTCGCCTTTCAGATTGAAAAACGTGTGATTCGACAGATTGACTACCGTAGGCTTGTCGGTTGTAGCCTTGTAAGTTATACGAAATTCATTTTCCGGCGTCAGCGAATACGTCATGTTTATCTTCAGATTTCCGGGGAAACCGTCGTCGCCGTCTTTTGCTGTGTACGAAAACTTGATTTCCTTATCCGAAACCTCGTCCACATCCCAGACCACCATGTCCAAACCGATCAGTCCGCCATGCAGCGTCTGCCCGTTGTTGTTGAGCGGCAAATGATAGGTAACGCTGTCAAGCACAAACTGTCCCTTCGCTATCCTGTTTGCATAACGTCCGACAACACAGCCTAAAAAGCGTTCGCCCTTGTTATGAACATATCTGTCGATATTTTCATAACCGATTGAAATGTCCTCATACTTACCGTTTTTATCGGGAGTCCAGATAGAAACTACCCGTCCTCCGAAATTCGTAACCTGAACAGTAACTCCGTTCCCCGATGTCAGGGTGTAAAGCGAAGTCTTTTTACCGCCGATTTCAGTTTCAAAGGCGGTTTTCTCCAGTAGGGTAAAAGTGTTTTTCGGGGCACATGCCACTAAAAACACACACACATTCAAATAAAATAATTTCTTCATATCTATACATTTTAATTTATTAAATAATCTTTTTTATTATCCCGAAATGTTTGAACGGCGCGTATTTCACTGCCATATCGAACCATGTCGGGCTGTTTACAATTGCCCGTTTGTTGCTGAAAGCCAGAAAGCTGTCTTTGCCGTGATACTTTCCCATACCGCTGTTTCCGACTCCTCCGAAAGGTAAATTGTGGTTTGTGATGTGCATCAGCGTGTCGTTGATACAACCGCCGCCGGAAGTCGTTTTAAACAATATTTCTCCGGCTTTCCTGTTTTTACCGAAATAATAGAGCGCCAGCGGTTTTTCATGCGAATTAACATAGTCAGTCGCTTGCGAAATGTCGTCGAAAGTCATTATCGGAAGTATTGGACCGAAAATTTCTTCCTGCATGACGGGATCTTCGGGTTTTACGCCGTCAACCAGCGTTGGGGCGATATATCTCTCGTTTTCATCAACTTCGCCGCCAAAAACAATAGCGCCGTCCGCCAGCAGCCTTTTCAAGCGTTCCATAGCTTTCCGATTAACTATACGCGGATAGTATTTGCTTTGTTTACAGTCGGTTCCAAACATATCGACAATAGCTTTCCCATATTTTTCGATAAACAAATCTTTCACCGAATGATGTATCAGCAAATAATCGGGAGCAATGCAGGTCTGACCGGAATTGATTGTTTTTCCCCAGGCAATCCGTTTTGCCGCAATATCAATATTCGCTTCTTTATCAACTATACACGGACTTTTTCCACCTAATTCCAGTACGAGGGGCGTAAGATATTCCGAAGCTGCCTTCATCACTGTTTTTCCCAAATCGGGACTTCCCGTAAAGAAAATCAAATCAAAGCGCTGCTCAAGCAAAATCCTGTTTACTTCCCTGTTTCCCTGTACGATACTTATGTAATCCGGCGGAAAAGTTTCCGCAATCATGTCTTCCATCACTTTGGCTGTTGCCGGAGCGTAAGGCGAAGGCTTCAATACGGCGCAGCATCCTGCCGAGACAGCTCCGATTAAGGGATTCATTAACAGTTGGAAAGGATAATTCCATGGGGCAATAATCAAGGCGACGCCGAGAGGTTCGCATATAATCCTGCTCTTCGAAGGCAGTAAATGCAGGGGAGTGGCAACTCTTTGAGGTTTAGCCCATTTCTTCAGATGTTTGATGTGATTGTTTATTTCCTGAAGCAAAATACCGATTTCCGTAAGGTAAACCTCTTCCGGCGATTTATGCAGGTCGCTCCAAAGCGCTTCGGTGATTTTTGTTTCATACCGGAGTATCGTCGATTTGAACTTCTTCAATTGTTGCAGTCGAAATTCCACGTTTTTTGTCCGGTATCCCGAAAAGAAATCTTTCTGATTTTTCAAAATTTTTTCAATATCCGCTCTTGATGTATTTTCCATGGTATCAGCTATTTTCTTCCGGTAAAATTTTCCATTGTTTTATATATGCCCAATCGCCCGCCTACCAGCCAGTCGAAAGCACGGATTGGCAATATGCCCTGCAATATTCTGATAATCCTGTAAATACGCGGAATATCGAGAAAAACCCTGTTCATTTCGATGGCTCCGATAATCTTTCGCGCTACTTTTTCGGGTTTCAGGACAGGAATCAGCGATTGCACACCGTCAAACATTCCCGTGTTGATATAATATGGCATTACGGTTGTAACTTTCACATTTTTATTGAGTTGCTTCATTTCAATCCGCAGACTGTTCGACCAGCCCACCATTGCCCATTTGCCGGCGACATAAACCGACATTTTCGGGTTCGAAATTAATCCTGCCGCCGAAGCTATATTGCAGATATGCCCCGCATTTCGAGTAATCATATCGTCTATAAATGCCCTGGTAACAAACATCGGCGCATCGGCATCAATACTCATGGTACGACGAATATCCGCTTCCGAATGTTCGTGAAAATATTTTCCGACAATAATTCCCGCACAATTAATCAGTATATCAATGGTTCCGACCCGATTTTTCACTTGTTGCGCCGTATTTCGAATTTGTTCCGGATCTGCAACATCGACCTGAAAACCACATACTTTTCCCTGCCGCGAAAATTCGGCGACAACATCGTCCAGACCCTGTTTATCGACGTCCCATACCACGAGTTTTGCTCCCCGTTCGAGTGCCAGGCGTCCCATGATTTTTCCGATACCGGACGCTCCGCCTGTAATCAACACGTTTTGATTTTGGAAACTACTCATGGTGAACCCGTTCTACTGTTTATTTCGGTAAATTGAACGCAATTTTAAGATCTTCCATCTGTTTGAGCGACATACCTTCCGGCTCAAAACCCATTTGCCTGGCTGTCAGATATATTTGTGCCGATTTCGAAAGCGTATCAACCATATCAAAAGCCTCCATAATGTTCTCACTGACAGAACATATACCGTGTTTTTCCCACATAACCACGTCATATTCTTCAAGTTCTTTGATTGTGGCATCGGCTAACTCGAAAGAACTCGGTAAGGCATAATTGATGATACCCAGCCCTTTGGGACAAAAAGCTCTCGTTTCGGGAATCATACTCCACAGAAGATAAGTCAGTTTGTCTTTTTCCAGAAATGCGGGATTATGCGTCATCGCAATCAGGTCGATAGGGTGGGTATGCAATGCAGCCTTATAATTTGACCCTTTGCCTATCAGATAGTTATGCATCGACAAATGGGAAGCGAGTTCCGACGTGGGTTTGACCGGATTATCGGCAATGATTGCATAGCTGCTGCAATCGTCCGAAATGCGAATCACCGAAGCATTTTCCATAGGTCGGCGCGCCAAATCGCGCATGCGCCTGTTTGTTCCCTTACAAAAAAAATAACAGCCTTTCAGATGCGGAAGCATCCTGCCTATCGGTACCAAATCGCTTATTGCCTGCATATTCCTTATCTCCTCATCTACCAAGTCGGTGATATTGACAGTGATGTTTCCACCGTTACGTTCTGCCCATCCCTTTTGCCATAAATATCCGGCAACTTCCGCTACATCAGCAACTTGTCGAGCAAGTAAAGGACGATTATCCAATATTGAGTTCATGTTTCAAAATAAACTAATTTATTACTTATTTTACGGTGCAAACTTAGATGAAATTTTTGAAAACAGCAAATGTTTTTATTTTGCACAAATAATCGGTTGTCAAATGTCTATGTTATTTGTTTTTATGCGGATGAGACATTTTTGTGTGTCGCATTTTTTCGTCGAACGATACGGTAAATGTCATCCGATTTCCGATAGAATGGAAAGTCGGCAACCGGCACTATTCACTATTCGTTATCCGTTACTTCCCTTGCTATTTCGACCAAAGCGTTAAAAAATTCTTCTCCGAATTTGCGTATAATAGGTTCTTTAAGGAACATAAACACAGGCATTTTTTCTTTGTTACCCAAATCTCTTGCAGAAGCGCATATATGCCACTGTTCGTAGTTCAGGGCTGTTAAATCTCCGAATGTCTTGATTCTGATTGGATACAGATGACAGGAAACGGGTTTGTTAAAAGGGATGTCTCCATTTCTGCATGCTTTTTCGATTCCGCACAAGCATGTTCCGTTACTCGAAAAACAGGAGTAAGCACATTCCTCTCTGTCTCTTACCAAAGGAGTTACAAGCTCGCCGTCGAAATCGACCACCGCTGCGCCACACTGTTCTATCACCGACAGACCTTCCGGAGTGAGATATGGTTTGATTTTATCCATGTGTTGCTCAATGAGTTCTTTTTCTTCATTTTCCAGCGGAGCGCCGCTGTCTCCATGTACACAGCAGGCACCCAAACACTTGGGTAAATCACAGATAAAATGTTTTTCGAATAAATCAAGACTTACGATTTTGTCATCTATTTGTATCATATTTCTTTTAAATTCAGCCTTTTAACTTTTCGTATCGTTCATTCAGGGATTCCCATTTGTCCATTTCCGCGGTCAATGTGCTTTTTGTTTTCTCATACTTTTCGAAAAAATCCATTTCGGGAGTTTCCCGCGAGAGAAAATCATCCATCTCTGCCATTTCCGTCTCTAACTGCGTGATATTGTTTTCAATATCTTTTATCTGCAATTCAATTTTTTTCAGTTGTCTGTCGATATCCTTCTTTTCGGAGTTTTTTTGTCCGTAACCGTTTGATTTTACTTCTTTTATTTGCTTCGATAATTCGGATTTACGCTCAAGTTCGTTCAGATTTTCCAGCTTTCTGCGTTCCAGAAACTCGTATATGCCGCCCAGATGCTCTTTCACCATACCATCCTTAAATTCATAGACTTTATTCACCAGTCCGTCTAAAAATTCCCTGTCGTGAGATACCACAATCAATGTGCCGTCGAACGCAATCAGGGCGTTTTTCAGAATATCTTTCGAACGCATATCCATGTGATTTGTAGGCTCATCCAATACCAAAAGGTTATACGGTTCGAGCATCAGTTTCGCCATAGTCAGACGTGAGCGCTCTCCACCCGATAAAACCCTGACTTTCTTGTCAATATCTTCGCCTTTGAAAAGAAAAGCAGCCAAAATATCTCTTAATTTGGAACGAATATCGCCGACAGCAACTTTATCCAAAACATCATAAACGGTGTCGTCGCCTTCCATTAAATCATCCTGATTCTGTGCAAAATATCCGATTTTAACATTGTATCCGACAATGGCTTCGCCTTCTTCGTAAGGTATTTCGCCGACTATTATTTTCGAAAGAGTTGATTTTCCTTCACCGTTACGACCTACCAAAGCAACTTTTTCGCCGCGTTCCACAATCAGATTTACCCCCGAAAACACAGTGTGTTCGCCATATATTTTACTTAAATTCACCGCTTTAAACACATCTCGTCCCAAGCGTGGAGCCGGCGGAAATTTGATATTCAATTTTGATGCGTCTTCCTCGTCAATTTCAAGAATATCCAACTTATCCAATTGTTTAATACGCGATTGTACCTGATTTGCCTTGCTTGCCTTGTAACGGAAACGTTCAATAAATTCTTCCGTTTTTTCAATCATTTTACGTTGATTTTCGTAAGCCGCCAATTGTTGTTCTTTTCTTTCTTTCCTAAGTTTCACGTAGGTAGAGTAGGGGACTTTGTAGTCGTAAGCCTTTCCCATGGATATTTCTATCGTTCGATTTGTAACGGCATCAAGAAAGGCGCGGTCGTGGGAAATAAGAATCAACGCTCCGTAATAATTTTTAAGATAATCTTCGAGCCACTGAATGGACTCTATATCCAAATGATTAGTAGGCTCATCCAGCAACAGCAGCTGCGGTTGTGTCAAAAGAATTTTGGCTAATTCGATACGCATGCGCCATCCTCCGCTAAATTCGGATGTGGGTCTGTCGAAATCGGTTCTTTTGAAACCGAGTCCCCAAAGCGCTTTTTCCGTATCACCAAGTTTGTCGTTTCCACCCAGAATATGATGACGTTCGGTCGCTTCGTGCAGTTTTTCGATAAGTGCGGTATATTCGTCCGACTCGTAATCCGTGCGCAAGGACAACTGGTTGGAAATGTTTTCAATCCGGGCTTCAAGCTCGTTGATTTGGTCGAAAGCCGTCATTGTTTCGACAATTACGGTTTTCCCGTCGGCAACAGCCATTTGCTGGGGAAGATAACCCATGGAAAAATTTTTCGGGACGGAAACATTTCCCGACGTGGGCTGTTGCAAGCCCATAAATATCTTTAAAAGAGTGGATTTACCCGCACCGTTTTTGCCCACAAGCCCTATACGGTCGTTTTCATTTATCATGAAATTTATTTCGTTAAACAGGGTGAATCCACCGAAACTTACTGTAATATTATTAGCCGATACCACTGTGCATTTTTGCCGCAAAGGTAGTCTGAAAGTTTCAATGTTCAAAATGGAATAATTTTCCATTGTTTGTGGAATGACTTTTTTATCATAGAATATAGTTCTGATAATTTATATTATGATAAATAGCTCGCTTCAGCACCTGCCTTAGCTCTTACCGCTGTTGCCGACCATGTGAATTGCGAATATAGGATTTATTTTTAGAAAATCGGAACATGTTTTTTGTTCCCGTCATTTTTTTCAAATGTTTTGATTCCGAGAGAGATGACAGTTCTCTTAAATCGAACAAAGCCTCCAGAATTTTATCCTTATCGTCCGGAAATTTTTCAACATCCTTGTAGAAAACAGATCTGACGATAACATTCATTTTTTCTGTTTTTTAGCGTCAAGCTGAGCGACAAGTTCCTCTAACGTAACAGTCGGTTCATTTTCACGCTCTTTAAGAGCTTTTGCGAAATAAGCCAATTCAACCGCATCATCATCTTCGCCATCGTCATCCATCAGCGCAGCAATCTGTTGCATTTCCGCATGAGTAAACGACCTGTTACGTTTTTTCTGATAAAACGTTGATTCGGGAAGACCCATTTTTTTTGCGATAAACTTTCCCTTGTAGCCGGTCTGCTTGATTATTTCGTCGACATTATCCACGATTTCAACATAATCGCCAATCACCTCATTAACATAATTCTTTGATAATAAAACACTTGCGCTCATAATACAATATAATTTATTCCACAAAGTTACAAAAAAATTGAAATACAAAAAAAATCACTACATTTGCAGAAATTTTTTATGCATAATTTGGGTCGTAACTATTTAATATAATGAAAGTTATCAGCACCTTGTGTTAAGGTTGTAATCAGGGGGCAGGCAGGCTTTACGGGTGTGTGCGCCGGGCAAAAGATATATGAAAAATAGTATGCTTCAGTCCTTTCATTTTTTCTGTTTTTTAGCGTTACGTTGAGCGACAAGTTCCTCTAACGTAACAGTCGGTTCATTTTCTCGCTCTCTAAGAATTTTTGCGAAATAAGCCGATTCAATCGCATCATCGTCTTCACCGTCGTCGTCCATCATCGCAACAATCTGTTGCATTTCCGTATGTGTAAATGACTTGTTACGTTTTTTCTGATAAAACGTCGATTCGGAAAGTCCAATTTTTTTTGCGATAAATTTTTCCTTGTAGCCTGTCTGTTTGATGATTGCGTCGATATTATCCACGATTTCTACATAAT
>JAISSE010000314.1 GCA_031273285.1 Prevotellaceae bacterium | reverse complement strand
TCGGCGGCACCGACCGGCGTCTCTTTGCCGAAAAGCGATTCGGGACGAAGCGCCGGAAGCGCTACCGTCAATATCATTCCCGACTTGAGAAACGACCGCCGGGAGAGAGAAAATGTGTTAAATTTTTTGTCTGACATATAACGATATTTATTAAAAAATGATACGATAGATTAACCTTAATTTTCGGCAAAGATACAAAATATTTTAATTGAACGAAAAAAAAATGCATTTGACTGCGTCGAACGAAGTTCGGCGCAGTCAAATGCACCCTTTCATCATGTATTATTTCGTTATTCAATATTTTTTTGTAACTTTCGCCGGTTTTTGTTATGACCGGCACGACGGAAAAAGTTCATTAAATGCCGGTTATATAGCATGTTATATATAAATTTTATAATTTTTAGATATGAAAAAAGTATTGAAATATTGCATTATGTTGATTTTAACCCCGTCTGCGTCCGTTGCAAATGCCCAGTCCGGCGACGAAAGCATTGACAGAGGGTATATTGTAAAAGCAGGCGATATGGCGCCCGATTTTGAGATACAGTACAGGGACGGCACAAAAAAGTTGAGTTCTCTGCGCGGAAAAGTAGTCATGCTGCAATTCACCGCAAGCTGGTGTGGCGTGTGTATCAAGGAAATGCCACATATCGAATCCGATATATGGCAGAAATACAGGGACAGGAACGATTTTGTGCTGACGGGTCTGGCTTATAAGGAAGACTACGATAAAATCGAGCTTCTTCTCTCGAAAACGAAAGTTACCTACCCCATCGTGCCGGACAAATCGGGAGAAAATTTCCACAAGTATGCGGGAAAAGGTGCAGGCGTAACCCGGAATATCATAGTGGACAAAACGGGTAAAATAGTTTTCCTGACCCGTCTGTTCAATCAACAGGAGTTTGACGCCATGAAAAAAATTATTGATAACGAGCTAAATAAATAAACCATGGCTTACCGTAAAGATTCGGGTGAAACAAGATTGCAAAAGGATGCAAGTCGGAATAACTATGCCCACAAGAAAAACAGGAGCATATTCAAAAATTCGCAAACAGTGCAAACGCCACCGAAACCGCGGTCTGCAATAAATTTTGACTGGCAAATACCCGATGTGGATATGACCATTGATGTTCCCGATGTCAATGAAATTGATTTGGGCGACCCCGCCGAACATTCCGGAAATTCCGGACGGGAAGCCCAAAAATCGGCACAGGACAGAAAGACGTATGAAAAAACGGAAACCCGTAACATATACGAATTTGAATATGAAAAGCGGCAGGAAAAACCCGAAGAAAGCAGACGGGAGGTGCTGTCCTTCAGGAATATAATCATAATCATTGCAGCCAATATGCTTGTGCCGGTAGTAGGCGGATTTATCTACTACATCGTTTTAGCCTCGCAGGGTTTTAGACAAAAAGCGTCGCAGTCAATAGTTTTATCTGCAATAGTTTCCATAGTTCGCCTGATGTATTTGCAGACAAAGTTTTTCGAATGAATCTTCGTCATCTGTTTTTAACCTGTCAGGCACAGACCTCGCCCAGCCCTTTTTGTGTCGAAATATCCCGCGCCGAGGGAGTGTACATGTACGGTCCTGACGGCAAGCGTTATATCGACCTTATCGCAGGCGTTTCCGTGAGTAATGCCGGACACTGTCATCCCGACGTGGTTAAAGCCGTCAACGAGCAGGTATCCAAATATATGCACCTTATGGTGTATGGAGAATTCATACAGTCGCCTCAGGCTCTTTATGCGGGTAAACTCGTGTCGCTTTTGCCCGAAAGTCTGAACAATGTGTATTTTGTCAATTCGGGAAGCGAAGCAAACGAAGGCGCCATGAAACTTGCAAAGCGCTATACCGGACGGCAGGAAATAATCGGATTCCGCAATTCGTATCACGGTGGCACACACGGAGTTTTAAGCCTCACGAGCGACGAGCATTATCGAAACGCTTTCCGTCCGCTGCTTCCCGACGTCCGTCTGTCGGATTTCAACGATTTCGACGGGCTGTCGCTGATAAGCGAGCGAACAGCCTGTGTCATGGTGGAACCCATGCAGGGAGAAGCCGGTGCGATAACTCCGGCGGAAGGTTTTTTACAGTCGTTGAGAGAACGATGTTCCCGAACGGGCGCTTTGCTGATATTCGACGAGGCTCAGACGGGCTTCGGACGTCTGGGAAAACTGTTTGCGTTCGAAAAGTACGGGGTTGTACCCGATATACTTACGGCAGCCAAAAGTATGGGCGGCGGAATGCCTCTGGGCGCGTTCATATCGTCAAAAAAGATTATGGATTCCCTGAAAACCGGTCCCGCGCTCGGGCATATAACGACTTTTGGCGGGCATCCGGTGTCCTGCGCCGCCGGGCTGGCTGCCCTGAATGTCATTTTGTCCGAAAACCTGATATCGTCGGTGGAAAATAAAGCCGCACTTTTCCGCAAACTGTTGCAGGATGCCGATATTGAGGAGATAAGAGGGGACGGTCTGCTGATTGCCGTCGAGCTTGGCAGTCCGGAACGATTGACAAAATTTATACGGCTTGCTTACGAAAACGGCATAGCAACCGACTGGTTTCTTTTCAGCAATTCTTCGTTTCGTATAGCTCCGCCGCTGATTATAAGCAGTTCTCAAATCGAAGAGGCTTGCGAAATTCTGAAAAAAGTATTGATAATGACCGGCAGATGAGCTACAGTGCAAACGACGATACCATAGCCGCGCTTGCGACAGCCGGCGGAACCGGCGCAATTGCCTGCATCCGAATTTCGGGACGGGAATCCGTGAAGATTGTTTCCGGCATTTTTTCTGTCCGTAAAGGCAGTTTTGCGGAATCGGCGTCGGGGAAAATGCGTCGGGGCTATATCATGGACAGTAATGAGCCGGTGGATGAGGTTTTGGCTGTGATTTTCCGGTCGCCCGATTCCTATACCGGCGAAGACGTGGTGGAAATCAATTGCCACGGTTCGCAATATATTGTACGGAAAATACTTTCGCTGCTGATTGAAAACGGTTGCCGTTTAGCCAAAGCGGGCGAATATACTCAACGCGCTTTCCTGAACGGGAAAATGGATCTGTCGCAAGCCGAGGCGGTTGCCGACCTGATAGCATCGTCGTCCGCCTCGGCTCACAGGGTTGCGCTCAATCAGATGCGCGGAGGTTTCAGCAGCAAATTGAGCGAATTAAGAGCGGAACTGCTTGATTTTGTTTCACTGATTGAACTGGAACTTGATTTTGCCGAAGAAGATGTGGAATTTGCCGACCGAAACAGACTGTCCGAACTTGTAACCCGTATTTCCGGCGATATAAACAGACTTATCGAATCGTTCGACGCGGGCAACGCAATCAAAAACGGCATCCCCGTTGCCATTGTCGGAGAGACGAATACCGGGAAATCCACTTTGCTGAACCTGCTGCTGCACGACGAAAAGGCGATTGTTTCGGAAATTCACGGCACAACCCGCGATGTTATCGAGGACTGTATCAATATCGGAGGCTGCCTTTTCAGGTTTATGGATACCGCAGGCATACGCGAAACGCGGGATACGGTCGAAACTGTCGGTATCGAGCGGACTTTCCGGAAAATCGGCGAAGCAAGTATCGTGCTCTGGATGGTCGATGTGAAAGCGGAAAAATCGCATGTCGAAGAACTTGCAAAAAAAATACTGCCTCTGACCGCCGGCAAAAAACTTATACTCGTCTTCAACAAACTCGACTGTGCCGAACCGGAAGATACGGAACGGCAAACGCATTTACTTGCGGATTCCGTTCCCGACAGGCTGTTCATATCCGCTCGCCGGAAAACCAATATCGACCTGCTCGAAAATGCTATCGTCGAGGCGGCGAATCTGCCCGACACGGATAATCGGGATGTGATCGTAACAAGCGTGCGACATCTCGAAGCTCTGAAAAACGCACGAAAGGCTATCCAATGTGTTGAAAACGGACTTGCCCGAAACATCCCGACAGACCTCCTGACGCAGGATATCCGCGAATGTATGAGATTTCTCGGCGAAATAACCGGCGAAATATCTACAAACGAAATTCTGGACAATATCTTCGGAAAATTCTGTATCGGGAAATAGTGAACAGTGAATAACGAATAGTGAATAACGAATAACGAATAGTGAATAACCTGAGTTCCGGATAAGGATAGTCCGAAGGACTTGCATATCAATAGCAACACCCATGACAAAAAAGTAGACACACAGGGGGGATGATTATACCCTCCACGCGGTTTGATTGTGAAAATCAAACCATTCGGGCTTAGTGCCACGACATGTAGAGACGTGTCATGCCACGTCTCTACGGCGGCTTATCCGGAACTCAGGTTATCAGGGAATGAGCGTCTCTTGTCAGGGAATGAACGTCTCTTGTCAGGGAATGAGCGCCTCTTGTCGGAGAATGCGCGTCTCTCATCGGAGAATGAGCGTCTCTTGTCGGGGAATGAGCGTCTCTTGTCAGGGAACGGGCGTCTCCTGTCAGGGAACGAGCGTCTCCTGTCAGGGAACGGGCGTCTCCTGTCGGGGAATGAGCGTCTCTTATCAGGGAATAAGCGTCTCTTATCAGAGAACGAGCATCTCTTGTCAGGGAACGAGCGTCTCTCATCGGGGAACGAGCGTCTCTTGTCGAAAAGCAAGAGTTTTATCGCTACTTATGAGAACACAGAGGCTGTCTTAAACGTCTATTTAAGACAGCCCGAAATGTTTGAACTGCACCGGTTGAGCCGGTGAAATATATCCTTATTTT
>JAISSE010000257.1 GCA_031273285.1 Prevotellaceae bacterium | reverse complement strand
GTTCCCGGCGTTTGCATCTGGATACGTTCCTGTGCAGCCGAACGGCGGCTGCTCTGAACATCATCCTTCGGGATGGCGGCTGTAGCCGAAAAACACAGAACAAACAGGGCTACTACAAGATACCACGTGAGTTTCTCGATCATGTCCGCCGTCTGCCGGACTCCGAACGTCTGGTTTCCCGTGGCAAAATTTGCCGCTAAGCCTCCTCCCTTGGAGTTCTGTATCAGAACCGCAAAAATCATAAAGATTCCCACTATAATCAAAAGTACCGCAAAAACACTATACATAACAGCTATTTTTTTAAATTCCTAATTTCATCAATTTTGGCTGCAAAGTAAATACTTTTTTTTGAATCCTGCAAAATTAATTTGCCGTAACACTCGATTGCCCTGTCGTAAAGACCCTGCGAAAGATATATTTCCGCCAAAGTTTCACTCGCTATATCATTGTCGTCCACCGTTTTTTCAAAATTCAAATCCTGCGGCACGATGTCGGCGGCAGGAATAATTTTCGGTGATTCTTTTATGAAATTAGCGATCAAATCATCCTTCTCACTGCCGTTATTATTCGAAAATACGGCGGAAAAATCGTCCGGAGCGAAATATTCTCTGCTGAAAAACGACAAATCCCTGTTTTCGGGAACGGATTTCGCCTCTCCGCCGGTATTTGTGTGCGTTTGCGCATCCTCTACGTTTTTTTTCGCGAGAAACCTGTACAGCCGTTTTCTGGCGGGAGTATAAAAAGCCGTCAATCGGCACGCTTCCCCGTATTCGGGTCTGTTTTCGTTGCTGTATCCTTTCAGCAGCAAAACACGTCCGAGCGCAAACCACGGATTTTCGGACACAAGCGCCTCCAAATCGTTTATCTCACCGGTTCCGACGGGAATATCGAGGTTGATGTATTTATCCAGTAACTTGAAATTCATTTCCCTACCAGTTGCCTACGGATGCGTTGAAAATATTTTCGACCAGAGTTTTGACAATCTCCTCAACAAGTTGTGCCTGATACTGTTCTATCGAGGCTTCGCCGGGGAAATCGCTGTATGCGGAAAATTCCTTGTCGAAATTCTGTGTTTCGTCAATCTGGTTGACATATTTCACTTTCACTCTGATGGTCAAGCGGTTTTGAGACGCCACTTCGTCCCCCGTAATCGCGGTGGGCATTATCGAATAATCCCTGATTTCTCCGCTGAACTGAAGATGACCTTCGGAAGTTATCTGTGTCAGGCGGGTTTGCCGCGTAAACACATCTTTCAGGGCTTCCGTAAATGCGTTGCTCAGAGCGGGATTGACCAGCAGCGCCATGTTGGGAAAATACTCGATGCTGACGGTTTTGACCTCCGGCGACAGATAGCTCTGATTGAACGAATATATTCCGCACGAACAGAAAGCGGAACAGAACAGCAGTACAAGATACTTTAATTTAGTCATTTTCCAATTCTTCTATATCGTATTCTCTGATTTTCCGGTACAATGTGCGTTCGGAAATACCGAGCGCTTCGGCAGCGGGCTTCCGTTTGTTCTTGTACTTTTTCAGGACTTTCCTGATCGCTTCCTTTTCCTGCGACATCAGGTCGGGAATGTGGTCGGTATTCGGCGAATCTTCGCGCGAGGTATCCACCGCAGGATAAATCAGCGGACTTTCGTCGAAAATTTTATCGTACTCCTGCACGGAAGTCTCCCGTTTCGATAATTTATACATCCACGCTTTCAATTCATTGACATCGTTGCGCATGTCGAAAAGTATTTTGTAGAGCAATTCCCTTTCGGATGCGAAACTCTTGGTATCGTCCACGCTGCGGTAAAGAACAGGCAAAATATTATTAACCGGAAGATATTTGCTCAAAATGTCCTTCGACACATCTCTGTTATGTTCGATAACGGATATTTGTTCCGTCACGTTTTTCAGCTGCCTGATGTTTCCGGGCCAGGGATAATTTTCCAGTTCCGTGCGGGCTTCGGGGTCAAGGATTATGGGAGGCATACGGTATTTTTCCGCAAAATCGGAAGCAAATTTTCTGAACAGCAGATATATGTCGTCCTTTCGTTCTCTCAGCGGGGGAACAATTATCGGTACCGTATTCAAACGGTAGTATAAATCCTCGCGAAAACGGTTACCTGCAATGGCTTCCTGAAGGTTTACGTTCGTGGCTGCAATGATTCGCACATTTGTCTTCTGCACTTTCGACGACCCTACCTTTAAGAACTCGCCCGTTTCCAGCACTCTCAGCAAACGTACCTGCGTGGATAAAGGCAGTTCGGCGACTTCGTCCAAAAATATCGTACCCCCGTCGGCGACCTCAAAATAACCTTTTCGGGTATCCAGAGCGCCCGTGAACGAGCCTTTCTCGTGTCCGAACAGTTCCGAGTCAATAGTACCTTCGGGTATCGCCCCGCAATTTACGGCAATATACTGCCCGTGTTTGCGCGAGCTGAATTTGTGTACAATTTTAGGAAAAACTTCCTTCCCCGTCCCGCTTTCGCCCGTTATTAAAACGGACAAATCGGTCGGAGCAACCTGACACGCGACATCCAAGCCTCTGTCAAGCGCCTGCGTATTACCTATTATATCAAACTGTTGCTTGATATTCTGCAAATCTATCATCATTCTTCGACTACAATAAAATAAATACAAATGTACATAAAATTTTTTGAATGATATTCGAAAGCCAATTACGATTAAAAATTACGAATTACTGGAAGGGGAAAAATTCTCAGCTAAAAAACCGTAACTGGCTACGCCGAACATTGTTTCGTAATTCACTCTCAACTCTCAACTAAGGCATAAAAAATAAATAACATAATAACTCATGTTACGCAGTTTCCTATTTTTCAGTTGGCGACAGCGAACTCCTGCGGAGTTCCGCTGTCGTATGACAATAATGTATTACAACTTATTTATTTCGCTTCCCGTAATTCGTAATTATTCCGTATATCTGTGCCGTAATCTTAAAAATGATTGATATGGCAAATCCGGGGATGATTTCCGAAAATATTTTTGCAGACCTTCTGCCGTCGATTATTGTTTTTTTACGAAAACATTGCGCACGGCTTCCAGATATCCGTATCCGAACATGGTACAGGGTTCCAGATAACTTGTTTCCGTCCATTCGTTCCAGCTGTTGATGG
>JAISSE010000253.1 GCA_031273285.1 Prevotellaceae bacterium | reverse complement strand
CGAAAAAATATAACCGGATATTCAAAAAACAAGCCGGTTACGGACAAATCGACGCGCCCTGTCGCAGCTTTGTTTTCGTCGAAATAAATCCTAAAATCCGGCAGAATCTTATTTTTGTTCCGACTTGTCCGGCTTGGGAGATTGCTTCCGGCTTGTTCCTCTCCGTCGCAATGACGGACGGTGCTGTGCTGTAACCCGCTCTGTTTATTGGGTATTTGGGATAAATCCGGTTTCCTAAAACTCCGATGTGAAATGGAATTTTATTTTGTCGAATTTGTCTTTCGCCGTTTGGAGGGAATATGCCGAATCGGCAAGAAACACATTCCTGCCGTATTTGTCCGAAGCGATATTATTATATTTTCGCACCATAAAATCCTCCAGTTGCAGACTGTCGTCGCTTTCGATCCAGCAGGCTTTGTACAGATGGACAGGGTCGTATCTGCATTTTGCACCGTATTCGTGTTCCAGTCGGTACTGGATGACATCGAACTGCAGCATTCCCACGCAGCCGATTATTTTCCTGCCGTTTGTTTTCAGGGTAAACAGCTGGGCGACGCCTTCGTCCATCAGCTGGTCGATACCTTTCGCCAACTGTTTCGATTTCATCGGGTCGGCATTTTCGATGTATCGAAACAGTTCGGGCGAAAAACTCGGAATACCCTTGAACCTGAGCCTCTCACCCTCGCTGAAAGTGTCTCCTATTTTGAAATTGCCGGTATCGTGCAGTCCCACAATATCGCCGGGAAACGATTTGTCGACAATGGATTTCTTGTCGGCAAGGAAAGCGTTGGGCGACGAAAAGCGCATCTGTTTTTCGGAAGCGACATGGAAATACGGCTTGTTCCGCTCGAAAACACCCGAACAGATTTTGAGAAACGCTATCCTGTCGCGGTGATTGGGGTCGAGATTCGCATGTATCTTAAACACAAATCCCGTCAGTTTATCCTCAAAAGGGCTTATTTCGCGTACATCCGCAATGGATTTCTGCGGATAGGGCGCAATTTCCGTGAAACAGTTCAGCAGTTCGCGCACGCCGAAATTATTCACCGCGCTGCCGAAAAATACCGGCGCAAGTTTGCCGGCATCGTATTCCGGCTTGTCGAATTCGGGATAAACGGTTTCGATAATCTCCAAATCATCCCTTAGCTTTTTACTGTCCGATTCGCCCAGCGCCGTTTTCGCTTCGGACGATTCCAGATCGGTGATTTCCAGAATATCTTCCGCCGCCTTTTGCTTGTTTACCGAACGGAACAGTTGCAGTTTCCGTTCGAAACGATTGTAAACGCCCTTGAACGACGAACCTGCGCCGACAGGCCAGCTAAGAGGAATGACGCTTATTTTAAGCTCTTTTTCCAACTCGTCGAGTAAATCGAACGGGTCTTTGCTTTCTCTGTCGAGCTTGTTGATAAAAATAATCACGGGAATATTTCTCATCCTGCAAACTTCCATCAGGCGGCGGGTTTGCAGCTCGACGCCTTTAGCTCCGTCAATCACAATGATGACGCTGTCGACAGCCGTCAGGGTGCGGTAGGTGTCTTCCGCAAAATCTTCGTGTCCGGGAGTATCCAGAATATTGATTTTTTTGTCCCGATATTCGAAGGTCATCACCGAAGTTGAGACGGATATGCCTCGCTGACGTTCTATTTCCATGAAATCGGATGTTGCCGATTTTCGTATTTTATTGGATTTAACCGCACCCGCGACATGTATTGCTCCGCCGAAAAGCAGAAGTTTCTCCGTCAGAGTTGTTTTTCCCGCGTCGGGATGGGCTATAACCGCAAATGTTCTGCGTCGTTCGATTTCCTGTTTAAGTGTCATTATTCAATATGCTGTGCTGATGTCAATCCTGCGGTGAATCATGTTATTCGATTGTGCCGATTAAATAGAATGTCAATTTAAATTGTTTCGGTGCATTTGTAATGACGGTCGTGCCGTAGAATTTTTCGCCCGAATCGTTTGCCGTCAGTTCCAGCGTCAGGGTTGTGGACTTGCCCGGTTTGACCGTGTTTGCAGCGATTGACGACTGTACGCAGCTACAGTCGTTCGTGATTTTGCGAATTATCAAATCCGATTTTCCGTCGTTCTTAATCTCGAACTTTCCCGTAATCCTGCTTCCTTTTTTAATTGTATTAAACTGATGATTCGGCTGTTCGACCGCAGCAACGGGGGCTTTTTCGAGTTCGGCGGGAGTCAGCGACGAAAAATCCTCGTCGATACTCGCTCTCACGGTGAGAGTTCCTTTTACCGATTTGACCCTTACGGTTATATCATCGCTAACCACGCCGAAATCCTTTTTCTTTGCGGCATTGTAGGTACACTGAATCGTGCCTTTTGCTCCGGCGGGAATGCTCACGGGGTCAGCCTTGACGGTGATGTGAGCCGGCACATTCTCGAAACTGATTATCGCGGGTGTCGTACCCGTATTGATGACTTCGAGGTTTTCGGTTCGGGTGCCCGTCGATAATATTTTGTACAGTTCGAGGGTGCCGCTTTTCATCCGCACTTTGTCGATGCTGTAGGGATACTGTTCTTCGACGGTAAGCACTTTTGCCTCGACGTTTCCCTTGATGTTCAACATCACGCGACCGGTTTCCGCATTGGAGATAACCGTCAGCGTTTTGTCAAAATAATTGGGACGCCCGGAAGGGTCGAACGTGGCTTTGACTATGCCCGATTTACCCGGCAGAACGGGTTCTTTGGTATATTCGGAAACAGTGCATCCGCAGCTGGTTTCAACGTTTTGGATGACCAGAGGCGCTTTTCCGGTATTTTTAAACGTAAAAACATGTGAAACGGGTCCGTTTGTCTCCCTGATATTTCCAAAATCGTGTTTATCGGTCGAAAACTGTATCCGGGCTTGAGAAACTGCGCCGGACGAAACCGTACCGAACAAAATAGAAAACAATACTAACTTTACTAACTTTTTCATGAATATCTTTTTTATAAAATTATTATTCAAATCATTATACTGTTACAAACATCGTATCCGACAACATAAACAAAGGAAGCAGTGAACTGTTCCCTTTGCCTATAACATTATC
>JAISSE010000241.1 GCA_031273285.1 Prevotellaceae bacterium | reverse complement strand
GCAAGCCGTCGTTCCAGACGGGTCCAACAGTATGAATGACATACCTTGACGGCAACTTTCCCGCTCCCGTGATAACGGCTTCACCGGTCTTACAACTGCCCTGTCTTGCTCTGATTTGTTTACATTCTTTCAATATGGCAGATCCTCCGGCACGATGAATTGCTCCATCTACACCTCCTCCGCCAAGTAACGAACTGTTGGCGGCATTCACAATGGCGTCCACGTCGATTTTGGTGATGTCGCCTTCGATGATTTCGATTTTGTTACTGATATTCTTCATTTTTCTCTGATTTATATGATTTCTTTTCCGTTTAAACAGATTTTTTATTGCAGCGCGTCGGACATTTTGATACCTTTTGTTTTAAACACAACCCGCCGCAAGCCGTTATACAGGAGTAAGCCCGTCTGCTGGCAGACGACGCCGAAAACAGCCCCGCATATAACGTCCAGCGGGAAATGTTTGCCTACGTATATGCGGCTGTATGAAACACATACCGCCCAAAAAAATATCAGTGCGGAGTAATATCCGTTTTTGAAAAATCGGGATGTGAACAATGCGAAACAAAACGAATTGGCTGCGTGATTCGAGATAAAACCGTATTTGCCGCCGCATCCTTCCAGCAAATGTATCACGGGTTGAAGTTCTTCGAGATGACAGGGTCTGAGACGCTCGAAGACATTCTTGAACAAGTGGACGGACAGCTGGTCGGTCAGGGCGAAAGACACAGCCAGAACTGCCAGTGTCGCAATGCTCCATACACGCTTTTTGCGTATTATGAAAACCGCAACAGTCAGATATAACGGAATCCAGAACCGTATGGAACTGAATATTTCCATTACCGGATCGAGCCGGTCGCAATGGGCGCCGTTGAGAAGAATGAACAGTCCGGTATCCCAGTCGGGGAAATTTACGACGCTCATAACATTACCCGTCAGTCCACATCTCTGTTCAGATACGGATTGTTTTCGCCCAGAGTATGATTTCCGTCGGATTCGTCGAGCCTGTGTTTCGAGACTTCCCCCGTGCCTGTTGTGCCTATGACTATCTTCGTGTTAGCCCTTTCGTACGCAGGCGTTTTCTCCATGGTGGTGATATCCAATTCTTTCAGCGGAAAGTGCATGTTGGTTATACCGGACTGGTTTCCCGTTGGAGATGACGGATTTGTAACGAAATTAATCGTCTTCACGGTTATTTCCGTCGTTTCCGGCGTCAAATCGATTGTATGCGATTTCAGATGTACCGCACCGTCGTTTGTTTCCTCCTCGTCGAGCATGTGAATTTCCGAGCTGTCCTGCATTATATCCTCCTCGTCCATGTCGATCGAACTGTTCATGGAGAAGCCTGTGGCGATAATCGTTACCGCAATTTCGGCGTCCGAAGATTCGTCGTCCAGCGATTCGTCTTTCGTAACACCTCTTTTGAAATTGGCGCTTTTACCCGAAGCCTCGTTTATGTAGTTCATCAGCTCGCCAAGTTCTGCCATTTTAAGGGGATTTTTCAGTCCCGAACTTACATTGACCAGAATATTTTTTGCGCCCGATATGTCGTTATTGTTCAAAAGCGGAGAACTTAGGGCTTGTTCGGCAGCTTTGCGCACTCTGTCCGCTCCGGCAGCCTTTCCCAGTCCCATCAGTGCCATGTCGCTGTTTGTCATGACCATTTTGACGTCGGCAAAATCCACGTTTATGTATCCTTCGACGGTGATCAGTTCGGCAATGCTTTTAGCGGCGGTTGCGACAATATTGTCGGCTTGCGGAAAAGCGTCGAAGACCGACAGGTCGGGATATATCTCGTACAGTTTCTGACTGTTGATAATCAGCAGAGAGTCTACATGTTTCTGTATGTTGTGCAATCCGTTCAAAGCTCTTTGATACGGTGCTTCTCCTTCGTCCTTAAACGGGAGGGTAACTATTGCAACCGTGAGTATCCCCATTGCTTTTGCTTCCCGTGCAATGACGGGAGCCGCGCCCGTACCGGTTCCGCCTCCCAGTCCGGTAGCGATAAAAACCATTTCGGTGTTTTTTCCCAGCACCTGTTTTATTTCTTCAAGACTTTCTTCCGCCGCCTGTTCTCCTATCATGGGGTCGCATCCGGCGCCGCGTCCTTTGGTGAGCTGCGCTCCGAGCTGAATTTTGTTCGGTACCGGACTTTTTTGCAATACCTGGGCGTCGGTGTTGCATATGATAAAATCAACTCCTTCGATGCCTTTGTTATACATGTTTCTGACGGCATTGTTTCCGCCGCCGCCTACTCCTATCACTTTTATTTGGTGCTTTAATGTTCCGTCCCAGTTTGTCGGAATAAATTTTTCGTTCATATTATCTGTCATAATATCTTAATTTAATAAATCAATCATTTTTTTCTTCCTGCTGCGGATTCATAAACTCTTTAATCCAACTTTTGAATAACTCCCAAAAGTGTTTTATGGATCCTGTTTTCACAGGTTCGGGATTCGGATCGGGATCGGGGATTTCGGGTACAGGCTCGAACGGTGTGACGGTCGCGGAGTTTTCCTGATAGTCGAATCCGCACATTATCAGTCCCACGGCGGTAGAATATTTCGGATGCCTGATTTCTTCCGGCGAGTCGGCGGAAACATAGTCCGGCTTCCCTGTTTTCACATCCATTTTTGTTTTTGCTCTCAGGAAAGTTTCGATACCGCTCATTTTGGCAACGCCGCCGGTAATCACTATTCCCGCGTTTAATCTTCCGCAGTCGCCTCTCTCTATTTCTTTCATCACCATGTCGATAATCTCGTTCAGACGATGGTTTATTATGCTCGTCAGAGCGCTTAAACGTATTTCGCGCGAAGGTCGTCCGTTAATTCCCGGCACTACCACGACCTGATTGTCATGCACCGGAGGCGTGCAGGAGCCGTATTTGATTTTGGCTTTTTCCGCCTGGGCAAACAGGATGCCGCATCCGTTTTTTATATCCGAGGTGATGACATTGCCTCCGAAGGGGATGACGGCGGTATGTTTCACCGTACCTTCGTTATACACAATTAAATCGGTAGTTCCGCCTCCCATATCGATCATTGCAACGCCCATTTCTCTTTCTTCTTCGGAAAGGGTTGCTCTTGCGGAAGCGATAGGTTCGAGTATCAGTTTTTGCAGCGACAGGTTCAAATTTCGCATGCAGACGTCCGTATGTATGCGGGTTGCTTCTTTTCCTATTATCACAAGGAAATGCCCGGTCAGTTTATGTCCCAGCCGCCCCACGGGGTCGGTTATTCCGTGCGTTTCGTCTATGCTGTATGTTTTCGAGACGGCGTGCAACACTTCGTTTCCCGGATTCAGGTGCAGCTTGCGAGCGTCGGCTTCAAGACTTTTGATTTCCGCTTCCGTGATTATTTCGTCGTATTTGTCGCGGATTTTTTCCGTTCTGTTTTCGATACAGGTTATATTTTGCCCTGCAATACCCACATATACGTTTTTGATTTCCGTAATTCCCATTTTGGCTTTGATGTCGTTCAAAGTGGGTATTACGGCACTGGTAACGCTGTCGATATTTTCCACCTGGCCGCGTCTGATTCCCTCGGACGGCGTTTCGCCGTAGGCTAAAATCCTGTACAGTCCGCCGTCGATTTTTTCGCCTGCAATGCTGACCACTTTTGTGGTGCCCAAGTCTATCGCAACTATATAGTTTGACATTATATTATCCGTTATTCCTTGACCAATGGTTTGTTTATCTATACTTCTTCATTTTCTCCATCACCCGTAATAAGTTTCATGAGAGTTTTAAATAAGGGCTGTTTTGCCCGGGCATCGTCCTCTTTTTTGTCGTCGTTCCCTGCGGTTTCGGAGGTTTTGGCTGTTGTCGCGGCGGAAGGGGTTTTATTTGTATTCCTGTTTTCCTCAGCCTCCTCCCGACTGTCGAATCCGCACATAATCAAGCCTGCCGCGGTAGCGTATTTCGGATGAAAAATATCGTCGGAAGAGTTGTTGGACACATATTCGGGTTTTCCGATTCGCACGTCCATTCCTGTTTTCAGTTTCACAAATTCGCGGAGATTGGTCATGTTTGCGCCGCCGCCGGTAAAGACTATTCCCGCATCCAGATGCCGGTCGTCGGGCTTGCTTCGGTCGGTATATTTCCGGATTTCGGATATTACCATATCCATAATTTCGACCATTCGCGCTTCGATAATGTAAGCCAGCGCCTTGAACGATATTTCGCGCGGTTCCCGCCCGTTGATTCCCGGCACCGTAACGATTTTGTTTTCGGGAGCCATGGACGATATGCAGGAGCCGTACTGTATTTTGATTTTTTCCGCCTGGTCGAAAAGGATATTGCATCCCGTTTTGATGTCGGAAGTAATGGTATTGCCGCCGAACGGAATGATGGCGGTGTGTTTCATTATTCCGTTTTTATAGATAATCAGGTCGGTGGTTCCTCCGCCCATGTCTATCATCACAACGCCCATTTCCTTTTCTTCGGCGGAAAGGGTCGCCCGCGCCGAGGCAATCGGCTCAAGAATAAGTTCTTTTAACGACAGATTCAACCTTTGCATGCACACGTCGGTATGTTTTGTCGAGATACCTTTTTCTATTATGATTATGAAATGACCCGTCAGCTTGTAGCCCAGACGTCCTACGGGGTCGGTTATCTCGTCGATGTCGTCCACGCTGTATGTCTGGGGGATGGCATGCAGGACTTCCTCTCCCGAATTGAGATGCAGTTTGCGGGCGTCCGATTCGAGTTTCTTCACTTCTTCCTTCGTAATCACCGCTTCGTAGTTCGGACGTAATATTTCGACGCGGTTTTCGATATACCGTATGTGTTGCCCCGCGATGCCTACGTAAACCTCGCTGATTTCGGGTATTCCGGCAATCGCCCTGATGGTGTTCAGCGTGGATGTTACCACGCCGACAACGCTTTGTATGTTTTCGACCTGACCGCGTCGTATGCCGACGGACGGCGCTTCGGCATACGCTGCAATCCGGAAACGTTGCCCGTTATTAATTTTTTCACCCACAATGCTTACCACTTTTGTGGTACCCAAATCTATTGCTACTAAATAGTCAGCCATAATTTATTATACAGTTTAATCATTATTACCTTTAATCGCTACTATCTGTCTGTTAAACCTCAGATCGAGAATCCTGTACGGAGAGTTGTCTCTTTCCCTGTAATACGGATTCACTTTCCTGTAGAAGGTTAACAGATTGTCCAGTTTCCTTTTATATCCGTTTAATTGCCCGAACCGAATCAAATGACTGTCCGAGCATACCGCAAATTCGACATTCCTGTTTTCGTCGACATCAATTTGCTGAATCTGAGCGTTCCAGAACGGACTGTTCGACACAAATTCCGCAAATTCCAGCAGATTTCGTGCAAAAACGGAATCCGTCAGCCTTTTCCCCTCTGCCGGCAACCGGATTTTACCCGTTACCAGAGGCGTATCGCAGGCGTATCCCGCGACGGACGGAAAGGCTATTCCTTCACCGTCGAGATAACAGGAACCTGCCGACGTCAATATGCGGACAACGGGTATCCTCTGCTCAAGTTCCACATGCAGGATACTGTCTCCTGTCTGATAAGCCAGTACGTTTTTGACGGAACCTTTGGAACTTACCAGTTTCAACACTTTTTTCACCACATCGTCATTCAGAGGCTTTCCTTTTCCGGCGATTCTGCTCTGTTCTATCATCCTTTCGAGATTGCCGGGGGCTATCAGTTTCACTTCCTCCAAATTTCTTATCTTTATCTCAATGCCCTTGCATACAGGGTCTCCCCTGTTTGCAGAGGATATGTAAACAATCAGGCAAACAGCCAATCCCAGTACTGTAAAACCGAGAACAATCCTATTCCACGCAAGTTTTATTTTTGCCATTTCATTTATTTACAAACGGTGCAAAGTTAATCAACTATTTAATTTGAAAAACATAAATTGCAATAAATGATTCGAAATTTTATCCACACTTCCCGTATCGGTCTGATTTAAA
>JAISSE010000189.1 GCA_031273285.1 Prevotellaceae bacterium | reverse complement strand
TCCCGCTATTCTGCAAAAAAAACCCTTGCTTCCAAAGATTAGTGTAAAATGAAAGCAAGGGAACAAAAAAAAACAAAAAAAATTATTTACTAATCAACGATTTTCTTATTCATCTTTTTCTTCGGCTTCGTATGCCTTCAGCAGTTTTTCCTGCACATCGGCAGGCACCTGCTGATATTCGGCAAATTTCATTGTGAACGTTGCGCTTCCCGAAGTCAAAGAACTGAGAGCAGTCGAATATTTGTACATTTCCGCCAGAGGCGCTCTCGCCTTGATGATTTCAAAACCGCCGTCGCTTTCCATGCCTTCGATGACGGCTCTTCTGTTCTGCATGTCGCTCATGACATCGCCCATATATTCCGACGGGACATAAATATTGATGTTATATATGGGTTCCATGATTTTGGGACCGGCTTTTTTGAACGCTTCCTTAAAAGCGTTGCGCCCTGCAAGTCTGAACGACAGCTCGTTCGAATCGACGGGGTGCATTTTGCCGTCATACACGATCACACGTATGTCGCGAGCGTAAGATCCCGTGAGCGGACCTTCTTCCATTTTGTCCATAATCCCTTTCAGGATGGCAGGCATGACTCTGGCGTCGAGAGCACCTCCGACGATACTGTTGTAGTATATCAGTTTGCCGCCCCAGTCAAGCGTTATTTCTTCTTTTCCTCTGAGGCTGAGTTTTATTTCCCGTCCTTCGAGTTTTATCATCGCGGTGTCGGGAGCGCCTTCGATATGCGGCTCAATAACGATGTGAACCTCACCGAACTGTCCCGCTCCGCCCGACTGTTTTTTATGACGGTAATCCGCCAGGGCAACTTTTGTTATTGTTTCCCGATAGGGGATTTTCGGAGCAAACAGGTCTATATCTATTTTATTGTGATTCAGCAGTTCCCATTTCAGGATATTGACATGATGTTCCCCCTGACCGCTGAGTATTGTCTGTTTCAATTCTTTAGAATACTCGACTATCAAGGTCGGGTCTTCCTGATGCGCGCGGTGCAGCAGTTCGCTAAGTTTCTCGTCTTCATTTTCGTTTTTAGCTTTGACCGCGGTGCGGAATTTGGGGTCGGGGAAAATAATCGGAAGAAATTTCCAGTTGTTTCCCGCGCCCAGGGTCTGATTTGTCTTCGTATTTTTCAGTTTTACGGTGCACCCCAGGTCGCCCGCGACCATTTCCGTAACTTTCTCCCGTTTTTTACCGGCGGAAGCGAATATGCCCGACAAACGTTCTTTTGTGTCGTTGGTGGCGTTTATCATGTCCATCCCTTCCTTGATGACGCCCGATACCACCCGAAAATAGCTTACTTCGCCGATATGCTGTTCGACGGAAGTTTTATAGACAAATATCGAAGCGGGCGCGTTGGTGTCGCATGGAACCGTTATGCCGTCTTCCGTAACAAAAACGCTTCCGTTGTCGGGAGACGGAGCCACGTTGATGATAAAATCCATCAAACGTTTTGTACCTATGTCTTTTTTTGCGGAAAGGCAGAACAGTGGAAACGCGCTTCTGGTCTTGATACCCAGCGACAGACCTTTGCGTATTTCTTCTTCGGAAAGCTCTCCCCTGTCGAAAAATATCTCCATCAGCGATTCGTCATGTTCGGCTGCCGACTCGACCAGCGAGTTGTGATATTCGGCGGCTCTTGCCGATTCGGCGGCGGGAATTTCGTTTTCCGTTCTGCTGCCGTTATCGTCCGTAAACGTATAGTATTTCATTTTCAGCACATCAACGAAGCCGTTAAATTCGTTGCCCACCGACAGGGGATACTGCACAATAACAACACGGTTTCCGAACGACTGTTTCAGCGATTCGACCGTTGCTTCCCAGTTGGCTTTTTCGTGATCCAGCTGATTGACAGCTATGATTACGGGCTTTTGATTTTTTTCCGTCCACCTGCTTAGGGTTCGGGTACCGATTTCCACGCCCGACTGGGCGTTTACGGTCAGCACGCAAGTGTCGGCGACCTTCATTGCCGAGATAACGCCGTTGACAAAATCGTCGGCTCCCGGAGTGTCTATAATATTCAGCTTATGTCCCTCATACTCCGTGTACAGGGGCGTCGAATATATCGACCGTTTATACAGTTGCTCCACTTCGGTATAGTCGGAAATGGTGTTTTTCGCATCCACCGTTCCTCGCCGGTCGATTACTTTTCCTTCGAACATCATGGCTTCTGCCAGAGTTGTTTTACCGGAACCGGCGCTACCGAGCAGAACAATGTTTTTAATCTGATTCGTCGTATATGTTTTCATATCTTATAACAGTTTATAAATTACAATATTATCAAGTTAAACATAAAACAGGAATAATATTTTTAAGCTGTCAAAATTATAAAAAATTTTAACCCGAAAAATATTTTTTTCGTTTAATGCCGATTTTTTATAACAAAATTTGCCGATGCTGCCGGTTAATATGCTGATTAATTGCCGGTTTCCGTTAGAATATTTTTTTTGTACAATTTTGTTTTTTATCCGCCGATTTCGCGGATTTGCGCCGATTTTCTCCTGCCTGTTTGCGAAATTTGCGGACAAATTGTATTGCAGATTCGGCAAAATTCGAAAAAAAACGCTTGTTTCCGATTTTTTGTGTATGTTTGCACCTCAATAATAAATTGATTTTTAATATGGATATTCGTTTAAATGTGGATGGTATAGCGCCATTCGTTGATAAAAGCGCCGAAAAAAACCTTATTGAAAAGGCAGTGGCGGCAAACAAATCGCTTTACGAAAAGACGGGCAAGGGCAATGATTTTCTCGGATGGGTAAATTTGCCTTCATCGGTGAATGAATCCGATATTGCCGAAATAGAACTGGTTTCGCAAAATCTGAGAGAAATTTCGGATGTTGTGATTGTAACGGGCATAGGCGGATCCTATCTGGGAGCAAAAGCCGTCATCGAAGCGTTAAGCTCAAGTTTTGAGGCATATGCCAATACCGGAAATCCAAAAATTATCTTTGCGGGGCATCATCTGGACGAAGATTATTTATCGGAACTGCTTGATTTTATCGGCGACAAAAGGGTCGGCTGCATCGTTATCTCAAAATCGGGAACGACAACGGAACCGGCTGTGGCTTTCAGGATTATCAAGCGGCATATCGAACAGAAATACGGCAGGGAGGCTGCAAAAGAGCGAATTGTTGCAATAACCGACCAGTCGCGCGGAGCATTGCGCAAACTGTCGGAGCAGGAAGGCTACAGAACGTTCGTCATACCCGACGATGTCGGCGGACGTTTCTCCGTGCTTACGCCCGTGGGGCTGCTTCCGATTTCGGTTGCCGGCATCGATATCAGGATATTACTCAAGGGAGCCACCGATATGGAAAATGCAACGGACGTCGGTACGCCGGCAGCGGAAAACATCTGCATACAATATGCCGTCGCACGCAACAGTCTGTACAACACCGGCAAAAAAGTCGAAATTCTCGCCAATTACAATCCGAAACTGCACTATCTGACGGAGTGGTGGAAACAGCTTTTCGGCGAAAGTGAAGGCAAGGAGGGCAAGGGAATTTTCCCCGCCGGAGTCGATTTCACATCCGACCTGCACTCAATGGGGCAGTACATACAGGAGGGCGAAAGGATTTTGTTCGAAACCGTTGTGAGCGTCGTAAAGCCTCGCGAAGAGCTGATTATCCCCGATGACGCGGACAATCTCGACGGGTTGAATTTCCTGTCGGGAAAGAGAATCGGCGAAGTGAACAAGATGGCGGAATTGGGCACAATGCTGGCTCACGTCGACGGAGGCGTTCCCAATATCCGCATCGAAATACCCGAACTGAACCCCTACATCACAGGTCAGCTGATATACTTTTTCGAAAAATCGTGCGGCATCAGCGGATATATTCTCGGAGTGAATCCGTTTGACCAGCCCGGCGTCGAAGCATACAAGAAAAACATGTTTGCACTGCTCGGAAAAGCCGGTTACGAAAGCGAAGGCGAACGGTTGCGGGCAAGACTGAAATAAACGAAAGGGAAGACTGTTTCTGTTTTTTGATGGAAGAATTATTCGGAGACTGCATACCTCTGGCAGAAAGTTTTTACAGCCTTCAGGGCGAAGGCTGCCACAGCGGAAAAGCGGCGTTTTTTGTCCGTCTGGGCGGATGCGATGTCTGCTGCGATTTTTGCGACAGTAAATCGACATGGAACGCCAAAAGATCCC
This sequence comes from Prevotellaceae bacterium, assembly GCA_031273285.1. Lineage (GTDB taxonomy): Bacteria > Bacteroidota > Bacteroidia > Bacteroidales > UBA932 > JAIRLF01. Next base: position 453 of record JAISSE010000189.1, on the reverse strand, counting down.
GGACTGTTTCCGTAAAGGAAATCGTAGACACTGTGCTGCAAACAAATGCCGATACCGTCATCGTTACGGGAGGAGAGCCGACAATACACAATCTGGACAGCCTTTGCCGCCTGTTAAGGGAAAACAGCAGGGCATGCTTTCTGGAAACAGCAGGAAATCACGACATAACGGGAGAATGGGACTGGATATGCGTGTCGCCGAAACTCAACAGCCCTCCCCTCGCGGAAAATCTGCGGAAAGCAAACGAACTGAAAGTGATTGTCAAACATCCGGCTGATTTGGAATGGGCGGAGCAAAACGCGGCTCTGACCGACGGCTGTCTGCTTTTTTTACAGCCGGAATGGAGCGTCCACGAACAAATTACGCCCTGCATAGTCGATTATATCAAACAAAACCCTCAATGGATTCTGTCGGTGCAACTGCACAAATATATTGATGTGCCGTAAACGGGAA
>JAISSE010000175.1 GCA_031273285.1 Prevotellaceae bacterium | reverse complement strand
TATCGCCGATAACCGTCGAAATGACAGTCTCATCCTCTACCAGCAGAACTTTCTGTTTCTTTTCAATCATCATGCGGGAATATTGATTGTAAAAATCGAACCTTTACCGGGCGAACTTTTCACGCTGATTGTCCCGTTATGTTTTTCGACCATTGTCCTGACATAGAATAGCCCCAGTCCGTAGCCCTTTACATTGCGAATATTGCAGTCCGAAGCCCGGAAAAATTTTTCAAAGACATGTTTCCGATTTTCCGCATCGATTCCAAAACCGTTATCCCTGACTGTTATCACATTGATTTTTCCGCTCCTGACGGCATCGAATTCTATCAGCACCCTGTCGTGCGAATATTTAATCGCGTTATCAATCAAATTGCTAAGGATATTCTGGAAATGAATCCTGTCTGCCTGTACCGTCAAATTTTCGGGAACAATATTAACCTTGAAATCAACCGTTTTTCCCGACTTTAACCTGTGCTGTTCGATAATGCAATCTATCAGCGGCTTTATTTCAATATTTTCCCTGTTCGGCGTGATGAATTTTCTCCTTTCCATGCTCATGGATAAAATCTGTTCTACCAGACCGTTTAATTGCGAAAGCTGTTCGATGCACATACCGAGATATTTGTCCCGCTTTTCCTTATTCTCTCCCTGCTTGAAATGCAGCAAAGTCTCCGTGGCGGAATAAACTGCGGCAATGGGCGTTTTCAGTTCGTGCGTTATGTTGTTCACAAAATCCGTCTTCATTTCTTCCAGTGTTTTTTGTCGCATGACCGTCCGTATCAGATAGTAAAACGCAAAACTCAACAGCATCAGTATCAGAAATGTCGAAATCAGGATGCCCGACATTTGTTTTAAAACGGTAGCCGTCAGGGGAGAGATATAAATTCTGTAGGCATGATTGTTTTCATCGTTATAAACATATTGAACCGATTCGGTTTGCCGATTTGCGGGAACTTCGTCCGGCGACGAAGAAATGACTGTATTCGTGTTCAAATCAATGATTTCGGAATACAACACTTTGGAGGAAATGCCCGCACGGGCTAAACCTGCGGCGAGGAAACTGTCCAATACCGCAAGATTGGCAGGCACAATGGAATCAATGCTTTGATGAATGGCTGTCCTCATTTCCCGCATTATCTGTTCCAGAAATACAACCGTTTTTTCGACATTTTTAGAGTCGACGTTTTTTGTCGTATCATTTTCGCCGTCAATAAAATATGTTGTTGTTTCAAGAATGTTTGCCGCCGCTGTTGCGGTGTTATTCTGCAACGACTTTTCGATATGGAGTGAAGAGGATTTTCTTTTTGTCTGGAGATTATCCAGACGGCGCTGTATTTCATTGTTGTCCGCCTCTTCGATGCACGAGATGACATGCCGAATCGTTTCCTCCTTCATGGAAATATACAGTCCCCGCAGGTAATACATGTTGAAAAGGAACAGAACGACTATGCCCGAAAGAATGCCAACTACCACTATCTTAAACTTTTTTACCGATTCCATATTTCAATTTGATTCTGCAAATATAGTGCATATATCCGAACGTGCGGCATCCGATAAGACTAAATAAGATTATATAAGTTTGCATGAGGGAATAACAGGAATACAGTCAATATCTTTGCAAAAAATTATTGTATGAATAAATGTATATTTTTACCAGTCCTGCTGATTGTTGCGGCGACTGTCGAAGCTCAGAATATCACGGGAAAAGCGGTTAATGCGGAGAATAAACCTGTTGAGAATGCAACTGTCGTGATGCAGACGCCGGATTCCGTGTACATCGGTTCCGCCTGTACGGATTCCGCGGGGATTTTCAGGCTGACGGTCGACGCGCCTTCATACCGGTTAATCGTTCAACATCTGCTGTATGAAACATTTGAGAATCTGTATTCGGGCGATGACAGTCCTGTCGTCAGATTAACGGAACGGGAAAATTCCCTTGACGGGATAGTAATAAAAAGCGAACGTCCCGTCGTTAAACTCATTGACGGAAAGATGACTTACGACATGCCGCACCTGTTGTCGGGCAAAGTGGTGAATAATGCCTACGAAGCCATGCTGCAACTGCCCGGCGTAAGGGAGCAAAACGGATTGCCCGCACTCGCCGGCGCAAACGGCGTAGCGGTCATAATCAACGGAAAAGTTACATCCATGCCTCCCGAAAATCTTATGGCGGCTTTGAAAATGTATCCTGCGGACAACATACAAAGCGCGGAAGTCATGTATAGCGCACCGCCTCAATATCATGTCAGAGGCGCGGCAATTAATCTCGTACTGAAAGACGCCGAATCGGAAAACAGTCTTCAGGGACAGACTAATGCGGCTTATACTCAAAAACATTATGCCGGTCATTCGGAAGGCATTTCACTGTTGTTTGCCGCTCCGGCATTAACCGCCGACGTCAATTATTCCTACAGCCTCAACCGTTCAAGAAGCAGGAATGATTTTTATTCGCGGCATCTTTTTGACGGAACGATTTATGACATAGAGCAGTTCAATCGCGGCGACAGGAAAACTGCCGAACATAATATCCGGATGGAAACAGATTACAAAATATCCGGCAAAAGCAATATTAGCCTGACATATACGTCTCAAATCAGGGTGGATATGGACAACAACGAAGCCTCGCACGGCACAGTTTCGAATTCAGCCAGCCACAAGGAAGAAAATAATCCGATACAGTTGCACAATCTCCTCATGGACTATACTTTCGGTTCGGGTTTTCGGACGGGAGCGGAATATACGTTCTATAAAGACAATACCGTTCAACATTTCGTGGAAAAAATGACAGGCAAAGAAGTTGAGTTTCTTGCGAATGCGCATCAGAATATACATCGCCGGCGTTTGTATGTCGACAAAAGCCATACGCTCTCCCGAAATCGGACGCTGAATTATGGCGTGCAATATCTGCATGCAACCGACCACAGTTCGCAAATATATTATTCACAGGAGAATATCGACAATTACGCTTCAAATACGGATAGCAGACAGACGGAACATACCGCCGACCTTTATGCTGGTTTTGAATGGAGTATCGGAGAAAAACTGTCGTTATCCGCATCTTTGACTGGCGAATATTACCGGCTGAACGAATATGACGAATGGACGCTGTTTCCCGCATTTGAAGCGACTTACCTTGTTTCGCCGTCGCATATCGTGCAACTGTCCGTCTCTTCCGACAAAATATATCCGAGTTACTGGGAACTGCACGGCGCTGTCGGCTACATTAACGGTTATGCGGAAATACACGGAAATCCCCTGCTCAAGCCGTACAGGGACTATTCGTCGCAGCTAAGTTACATATTGAACAGGAAATATGTTTTTACGCTGTTTTACAACTATCTGGACGACTATTTCAATCAACTTCCCTATCAGATGCCAAATAAACTGTCGCTTGTCTACAAGACGCTGAATTTTAACTATAAACAAACGGCGGGTTTAAATTTGACTGTGCCTTTTGCTGTCGGCGATGTATTAAATTCGCGAATAACGCTTAACGGTTTTTATGACCTGGTAAAAAGCTCTCATTTTCACGATATTTCTTTCAGGAAAGACAATCTTGTTTTTTATTCCCGACTGGATAACACGATAAA
>JAISSE010000174.1 GCA_031273285.1 Prevotellaceae bacterium | reverse complement strand
ATTCTCGACATGTACACGGCTCGCAGAAAATACAGCGAAGAACAACTGGTAACGGTGGAAAACACGGGAGTCCTGCTCGCTTCGGGATTGATTGCCGGAGAGGCATTAATGGGGCTGGTTATTGCAATATTTGCGGTATTTGAGATTTTCCTCGACGAAATACTGCACATTGACAATCCGCTGTATTCAATCGGTTTGGGGATTCTTCTTGTCGTCGGCTATTTTCTTGTAAAAGTGCCTTTGCAAAGAGCGGCAAAGCGCTGAAGCCAACGGATACGACGATATTTCGATTATGAATCTGTTTGACCTTGTTCCGATTATAAGTGAACATATTACTACCGAAAAAGAGGGGGAGTTGTCGGTGATAACTTTCCCCCGTTTCGGAAGTAAATTCATGCGGAAATATTTTACTCCCAAAAACAAATCGGAAGTAATACGCATTCGTCTGGAAGAACACGGCACGGCTCTGTGGAATCTGATAGACGGCAACCGGACGGTGATGGACATCGTTAATCTGCTGGCTGAACATTTTGATAACGAAAAAAATTACGAATACCGCATCACAACGTACATACTGCAATTGAGAAAGCAGGGTTTCATCAAATTGAAGGAAAAACACGAATCGACTTCCGGAAAGTAATTCGGCACGCAGATGACGCAGATTATATATAATTACGAATTAAAAATTAAAAATTACGAAACGCAAATTCGACGTTAGTCAAACGTAAGTTCGGCGCAACCAATGCTTTAACATGTCTGTTCACAATGGTTCATGTAAACAATACGGTGAATATTTTTTGCAGTTTATATACTGCGCAGTTCATCGTTTATAGTTTATAGTTCATCGTTTATAGTTCACTCCCATACCGGACGTTTAATGCGTCGCATGGAACTTCTTATCCTGATTTGTTTTTTTCTAAGTTCTTCCGTGGGGCTATGGATTTTGAATTTGCGGGGATTCGGCAATATCGAAGCAATCTGCGACGCTTCATTCACCGACAGTTCGCCTGCCGTTTTGCCGAAATATGTTTGCGCTGCCGTTTCTACGCCATATAATCCGTCGCCGACTTCTATAATATTCAGATAGACCTCCATAATTCTTTTTTTAGACCAGAAAATTTCCATGAGAACAGAGAAATACGCCTCCAGTATTTTTCGCGACCATGTCCGCGACGGTAGCAGATAAACATTTTTTGCGGTTTGCTGAGTGATTGTGCTGGCGCCCAATCTGGTGCCGTAAATTCGGTTCTGTGCCGCCGCTTTTTTCAATGCGTCCCAATCAATCCCGAAATGGCTCATAAACAGATTGTCTTCAGCCGCAATTACCGCCAGTATCATATTTTCGGAAATATCGTCTATCGACTTCCATTCGCGGATATTGCGATAGGCGCCGTTGTCGATATTTTCGATGTAGCGAATAAACATCAGCGGGGTGTAATGCACGGGTAACCATCTGAACAGTATCACGGAAAGTATGCTGTACAAAAAGCAAAACAACGCCACGCGAAGTATAAACCTTCGAGCGGTCTTCCACAATTTCTTCGATAATTCTTTCTTTGCCAAAGCAATATATTTTCTGCAAAAATAATTTATCCGCCGGAATTTTTCGATATTTTTATGAAAAAAATTCATAACCTGCCCGTTTGCAGCAATATAAATTTTTTTTCTTTACCGATTGCGAACGAAAAACGCGAGGTCATTGAATTGAAAATTGAAAATGAGGCTGCGCGGGAAGAGACTTTTTTCACAATCTTAAAAAAAATTTTTCTTATTAATCGTTTATTAACCCATTTATTAATCCGAATATTCGTACCTTTGACAAATTTTATGCAACTGTTCGGCTTGTCGAAAAGCGGTAAAGCGGTCAATCCGGGCGGTTGCGGGAATGGAACGATAATAAATAAAATATTACTTATGAACGGATTATTAAAAGGAAATTTTTTAGCCGCATTCTGTCCGGCGGCAATTGTGATATGTCTGTCGTTTCAACAGTGTTACTGCGGCAGGGCAGGCGAGCGGGAGATTTTTCCGAAAGACTCGAAGTTTTATTTCGACGGCTCCATCTCACGCGAAGTACTGGAAAATTATTTGGACCGCTCGGTAACGGCAGGATATTTCCTTGTACCGGGCAATCCTGAGAACTATCTGTTTCCCTACAGGGAAGACGACATTCGCATGATTCAAAACATCGGCGCCAAGTTTGTCGGACGTTCGATTTATCGCTGGAGCGAAGAAAGCAAACTCGGCGACCCCGCCTTTCTCGATTATGCCGAAAGACTGATTAAACGGATGCACGAGTTCGACCCGGAGATTGTCTTTCAGGGCTGCCTGTTTGAACACGTCAGCGGAGACGTCGATAATCTGAAGATTCCCGCCTGGGTGTTCGAGGCGTTCGACCTCCCGCCGGAAGACCGCAATTTCAGGGTGGAAGAGATGATAAAGCGAGCCGATGCCGGCGGCGAAATACTGATGCGCAGCGCTCGAGGCGGCACTCCGATGATACAAAATCCTGAGACGCAATTCTGGTTCTATTTCCTTGCAAAATCATATATCGACATCGGTTGCGAGGCGTTCCATCTGGGGCAGGTGGAGATGATCGGACGGGACGACCCCGACAAAACCCTGTATGCCGCTTTCCTGCAAAAAATACGCGACTATGCCCGGACGAACGCGCGCCGGCACTATATTCTTCTCGACGGACATACCCCGAAAGGCGGATTTGTGAAAGACGGCATCAGCCTTTTGGACTTCAACTCATTCCCGCTAAGGATAAAGGAAGTCGAAGACAAGCCGATGGAAGGCATTCTGGAAGTGAACCACAGCGACGGCATCTACCGCAAAAGTCTTGGAGCCGTTTCGCCAAGCGGATGGAAGGCGGAAAGTATGCCATACCTTGTGGAGTTCGACAATTTCGGGATAAGCCGCAATCCGGGCGTCGCCAACGTCAGCGACCATTTCTGCTGGGGATACGACGAGATCACATGGTTTGCCATGCAGGACGAAACCTGCCGCAACCGATGGCTGTGGTATGCTTTCGACTGGCTCAGGGAAACCGACCCCAACGGGCATTTGCAGATGTGCGTCATACGCATGATATCGGGACCTTTGGGCGAAAAATCGTTCCGCTCGTATTTTGCCAATACGAACAGCGTTGCCTGTCCCGTCGGATATTCGCAGGAGGAAACAATCAGGGAAATTTGGAACACAAGACTGAAATAATTAACAATTAAAAATTACGAATTACGAAGGACTGCATGTTTGTTGAAAATGGTTCATATAAATATTTTTTGTAATTGATATTAAATGATGAAATAAAAAAATATAAACAGATGAATATGAAGAAATATTTTATCCTTATTTGCGGACTGATTTTGTCATTGTCCGCCTGTGAAGTGAAACGGTATCAATATGCGTTTCAAAACCCCGACCTGCCGGTTGACAGGCGGGTGAGCGATTTAATCGGTCGCATGACGATCGAAGAGAAAATATCGCAGATGATGAACAACGCGCCGGCAATAGAACGGCTGGGCGTACCCGCCTATAACTGGTGGAACGAGGCGCTGCACGGCGTGGCGCGCAGCCCCTACCCGACAACATCTTTCCCGCAGGCTATCGGCATGGCGGCGACCTGGGATGCGGAATCCGTTCGACGCATGGCGGATTATGTGTCCGACGAAGGACGCGCCATTTATCACGATGCGTCGAGGAAGGGCAAGACGGGCATTTTCCTCGGACTGACCTACTGGAGTCCGAACATCAACATCTTCAGAGACCCCCGGTGGGGACGCGGACAGGAAACATACGGCGAAGACCCCTTCCTGACCGGAGCGCTCGGCGCCGCCTTCGTCAGGGGACTACAGGGCGACGACCCCGTCTATCTGAAAGCATCCGCCTGCGCCAAACATTTCGCCGTACACAGCGGACCGGAATGGAACAGGCATACCTACAACGCCGAAGTCGGCAATTTCGATTTGTGGGACACCTATCTGCCCGCTTTTCGCGAGCTGGTGGTCGATGCGGGGGTTACCGGGGTGATGTGCGCCTACAACTCCTTCTTCGGACAGCCCTGCTGCGGCAGCGACATCCTGATGATGGACATCCTGAAGAATCAATGGAAGTTCGAGGGATACGTTACCTCCGACTGCGGCGCCATCGACGATTTTTACCGGACGCATAAAACCCATACGGACGCTGCCGCCGCTTCTGCCGACGCCGTTCTGCACGGTACGGACTGCGAATGCGGCGGCTCTTACAAAGCTCTGGCTGATGCGCTCGACAAAGGTCTTGTTACGGAGGATGCAATCGACGCTTCGCTGAAAAGGCTGTTCGGAATACGTTTTCGACTTGGCATGTTCGACCCCGACGACCGCGTGCCGTATGCCGAAACGCCGCTCTCCGTGCTCGAAGCTCCCGAACACAAGGCTCACGCCCTGAAAATGGCGCAACAGTCCATCGTGCTGCTCAAAAACGAGAACAGTCTGCTGCCTCTGGACAAACGGCAGATAAGGAAAATAGCCGTAACGGGTCCCAATGCGGACAGCGAAAGCGTTATGCTGGCGAACTATTACGGATACCCGACCGAAGTAACCACCCT
>JAISSE010000104.1 GCA_031273285.1 Prevotellaceae bacterium | reverse complement strand
GTTCCGGCATAATAGAAATATACCGAATCGCCTGCTGCAACGCCTGTTGCCGTATCTCCCGGTTCGTATAGATAGAACACGCGATCGTCCTGCGAAAGTTTCAGTCCCGGATTTTTACTCATCTTTGTCCTGATATACGATTCGATTCTTTCCTCCTGTTTTTCAACGGGATTTTCCCGTTCGCAGGATAACAGAACGAACAGACAGTATAAAATCACCGGACAGGATGCAGCGGACAGATTTATTTTCATGATTTCCGGTCGTTTAACTTTGCTTTTCGTTCATCACGTTCGACTGTATGTTGATTGATTCCTGATGAATGAGATCCAGATACTGTTTCAGGAAATTGTCGCTTAATCCCATCGCTTTGCCCATGTTTATACGGTTGGCGACGATGTTTTTCCATCTTTCCATCTGCAAAATCGTAACACTGTTTTCCTTTTTGTACCTGCCGATTTTATCGGATATTTTCATTCTTAGCGATAATTTTTGAATGATTTCATCATCAAGACGGTCAATATCTTCGCGTAATTTCGATAAAACGGTTTGGTCTTCTCCCTTCATCGACACCGACCGCAGCAGCAGACCGAATATCAGTTCGCCGTACTGTTCGGGCGTCAGCTGCTGTTTGGCGTCGCTCCATGCGCATCCCGGATTGTTGTGAGCCTCAATCATTAATCCGTCAACATCCATGTCCAGCGCTTTTTGGGAAATGAACGGTATAAGTTCCGTATTTCCGCAAATGTGGCTGGGGTCGCAGATTATCGGCAGTTCGGGACAGGCGGATTTGAGTTCTATCGGAATATTCCACATCGGGGCGTTGCGGAAAACGCTTTTTTCGTGCGAAGAAAAACCCCGGTGTATGGCTGCCAGCTTTTTGATTCCCGCCTTGTTAATTCTTTCCAGAGCGCCAATCCACAATTCCGTGTCGGGATTGACGGGGTTTTTTATCAAAACCGCCACATCGACGCCCTTCAGCGCGTCGGCAATTTCCTGCACGGAAAACGGATTTGCCGAAGTCCGCGCGCCGATCCACAGAATATCGACTCCGTATTTCAGCGCCAATTCCGCATGTTCGGCGTTTGCTACTTCGGTAGCTATGCGCAAGCCCGTCTCCTGTTTCACCTTCTGCATCCACGGCAGCCCCTTTACCCCTATCCCTTCGAAAGAGTTGGGACGTGTACGCGGTTTCCAAATACCGGCTCTGAAGACGCTTATTCTTTTGGTCGCCTTGAGCCTTTGCGCCGTATCCATCAGCTGTTCTTCGCTTTCGGCGCTGCATGGTCCGGCAATGAGAAGAGGCCATTCCGGATTTTCCAACTCGTTGGGTATCTTTTCTATTTCCAACTCTACTTTCGCTCCTGTATAGGTCATAATACTGTATTCTATTTAAATAAATTCCGGCAAAATTACACGAAAATATCCAAATACAAAAAAAACTCGCGTTTTTATCTCTCAACATAATGATTCGGCAGACGTTACCGATTAATTGAGAATTGATAATTGATAATGCTGTTCGCTCGCGCGGGAATAATATTTCCCTTACCCATCATCGTTCATACATCATAGTTTATAGTTCATCGTTTATAGTTCATCGTTTTTATTGTCGATTCGAAAAAAGGTGTTAATTTTGAAAAAAATACGGGATATTGTAAATATGTCTTAAAAAATTATTTGTAAATGAATTACAGCATAATTGAGGTAGCGGATAAACAATCGGAGACCGAATTTTATGAAATTCAGGTGAAACTCTACAAAGATAATCCCAACTGGATTCGTCCTCTTGATGTTGAGATAAAAAAAATCTTTGACCCGAAAAAGAACAAAATGTTTCTGCACGGCAAATTATGCCGGTGGATTGTACAGGACGACAACGGAATAACGGCAGGACGGGTTGCGGCTTTTATCGACTACGACACGGTCAAACTCAACGAGCAGCCTACCGGAGGAATGGGTTTTTTCGAGTGTATCAACGACGAGAATGCCGCTTTCGCCTTGTTCGAACAGTGCAAACTGTGGCTGAGAATGAACGGGATGGCGGCAATGGACGGTCCCGTTAATTTCGGGTCGCGGGAAAAATGGTGGGGACTGCTTGTTGACGGCTTCACCGAGCCTTCGTACGGAATGAACTATCATTTGCCGTACTACAAAGACCTGTTCGAAGCGTACGGTTTCAAGAATTATTTTTACCAGTATTCCTATCTGCGACCCGTAAATACGGAAAACCTGTCGCCGGTTTTCAGGGCGAAAGCCGAGCGAACAGCCCGAAATCCTGAATATCATTTCCGACATCTCAACAAACGCAAACTGAAAAGCGAAGCCGAAGTATTCCGGACTGTCTACAACAAATCGTGGGTCAATCACAGCGGAGTGAAGGAAATGAGCAGCGAAGACGCCGCGTCGCTGGTCAGGGAGCTGAAGCCCGTGATCGACGAACGTCTGATTATCTTCCTGTATCACAACGACGAGCCGATAGGTTTTTTTGTCCAGATACCCGAAATCAATCAGGTAATAAAACATCTGAACGGCAATTTTTCGTTCTTTCACAAGCTCAAATTCCTGTATCTGCTTAAAATAAAAAAAGTCTGCACCCGGATAATGGGATTGATATTTGCCATTGTGCCCGAATATCGGGGGTTCGGTCTGGAAGGCGCTCTGGTGATGGAATTTGCAAAAACAGCTTTCGACAAAAATTTTCCCTACAGGGATATTGATTTGACCTGGGTCGGCGACTTCAACCCGCTGATGATGCGTTTTCAGGAACAAATAGGCGGCAAAATATACAAAACTCATGCAACCTACCGGTTACTGTTCGACGAGGAAAAACAAAACAACGAATTTAAACGCTGTCCGAAAATGGGTAAAAGCCGAAATCCGGAAACTCCGCACGAGTTGCAATGAGTGAAATTCCGTCGAATTTTTCTTCCCAAAGAGCTCGGGACAAAAAATTCCATCGAATTTTTCTTCCCGAAGAGGTCAGGACAAAAAATTCCGTAGAATTTTTCTTCCCAAGGAGGTCGGGACAAAAAATTCCATCGAATTTTTCTTCCCAAAGATGTCAGGACAAAAAATTCCATTGAATTTTTCTTCCCAAGGAGGTCGGGACAAAAAATTCCAAAAATTCTATTCCCTTTCTTCGTTCGTCAAACGAATGAAAGTGTCAAGAACAAACATCGCGTATAATTTCATCGTCAATCGGGTGCATTTGACTGCGTCGAACTTACGTTTCAAATTGTCGCATGCATCAAAAGTCCCTGCGAGGAAGCGCCCCGTTTTACGGAGAAAAAAGAACGATGACGTATGTTTGTGAACAGGTATGCGTTGTATTTCACATCATTGCAAGTCCCCGCCCTGTCGTCATTGCGAATCGCG
>JAISSE010000100.1 GCA_031273285.1 Prevotellaceae bacterium | reverse complement strand
ATGTCCAGCTGCCCTCCGGCAGACAAGCCTACCCCGTTGAACGACATGTTGGAATTACTTATGGCAGAGCCATGATAAAAATTGTAGTTCATCCCGAAAACGGGTCCAACCGACAACTTCACCTGTCCAAAACTTATGCAGGAAACTCCCGCAATAAAAATGATGATAAAAAATACTTTTTTCATGTTTGAAACTATTTTTAATTAATATTGTTTTAACGCCGCAAATATATGTACAATTTTCACCTGAAAAACAGGGAAATAACGGAAATCCACGAACCGGCACCGGAAATCCACGAACATGCCGTTTTTATACGCGAAACGGGGAAAATCACGAATGTCCGGTAGAATATTATTCCCGAAATTGATGCGGTTTTTGTCGGAATATTCAATTTTAATATGGTTGTTTCTTTCTCGTATTCCCCTTTTTGGTTCCGGCTTGTCCGGGTTAGGACATGTCCCTGCAACCGGCATGACGGCGTCCGCAGCGTGGGGCGAAGCCCCGATTCCTGCGAGTTGCATACTTGTTATCGTCCCTTCAATTCGACCGCAATATGTTGTCCCGCATTTTCAATTCTCAATTTTCAATTATTTTGTACCTTTGACCTGACAAATTTAAGGTAAAATGGCTCACAACATTAACGAAATAACGGGGTTACTGTCTGAAATAAAACATCCCGAAACAGGACGCGACATAGTGTCCATGGAGATTGTCCGAAATCTCCGCACGGAAGGCAACATCATCGCGATGAGTTTGGTATTTAAACCGAACGACGCATTTGTGTCATCAATAAAAAGAGCGGTTGAGGAAAAGCTGCAACAGGTTTATCCCGACGCCGAACTGCGAATACTTGACGTAAAAAAACAGTCGTCCAAACCGCCGAAAAAGGAATATCCCGATATTCGTGTGAAAAATATTCTGGCGATAGCCTCCGGCAAGGGAGGCGTGGGCAAATCGACCGTTGCGGTGAATCTGGCGGTGGCTCTGGCGCAGAGAGGCTTCAAGACAGGCTTGCTCGATGCGGACGTTTACGGACCGTCCATCCCGACGATGCTCGGAATGAACGGTGTCCGTCCGGTGATGATCGAACGGGACGGCTTGGAACTGATTGACCCCGTGGAGAAATTCGGAGTAAAATTCCTGTCCATCGGATTTTTCCTTTCGCCCGACGATGCGGTGATATGGAGAGGACCCGCCGCGACGGGAGCCGTCAGACAGCTTGCCCTGCAAAGCAACTGGGACGGTCTCGACTTTCTGCTGATCGATTTGCCTCCGGGAACGGGCGACATACATCTCACCATAACTCAGGATATTGACGTTACGGCGGCTATCATTGTTACGACGCCCCAGAAAGTCGCCCTTGCCGATGTCGTGCGCGGAGCGAACATGTTCCGAAACAGGGACATCAATGTTCCCATTGCAGGTTTGATTGAAAACATGGCATGGTTCACTCCCGCCGAACTGCCCGACAACAGATATTACATATTCGGCAGGGACGGCGGACGAAAAATGGCGGAAGAAACAGGCATTCCCTTTCTTGGCGAGATTCCTTTGATACAGAGTATCAGGGAAAACGGAGACACGGGGCTGCCGGCTGTACTGAACGGAAGCGCCGCCGCCGACCCGTTTATGACGATAGTCGATAATCTTTTACGGCAACCGGTGATAAAAATATAATTGCGAAAAAAATCATGGATTCTTTATTTACAGTTGATTTGGATAAAACATTTTACGAAAAAAATCCGAAGTTGTATAAAATGTTGCCGAAATTCGTGATGAACTATCTGAAAAGAATAGTGCATCAGGACGAAGTAAACGAAATACTCACATCCTACGGATACGAACACCGTGGACTGTCGTTCAACCGCAAAGTGCTCGAACATCTGAACATCGGCTATGAAACCGAACACGGGGAAAATCTTCCACCGAAAGACGGACGGTATATTTTCGCATCGAATCACCCTCTGGGAGGTCTGGACGGGATTATTTTGATTGATCTTATCGGAGAACATTACGGCAATGTGAAATTCGTAGTCAACGACCTGCTTATGTATTTAACTCCCTTGCGGGATGTTTTTGTGCCGGTCAACAAACACGGACGGCAATCGACGAATTACGCCGTCATGATGGACGAACTTTACAGCTCCGACACGCAGGTGCTGTATTTCCCCGCCGGTTTGTGTTCGAGGAAAATAAAAGGCGAGATAATCGACCTGGCATGGAAAAAGAGCTTTGTCTCGAAAGCGATAAAATACAAAAGAGATGTTGTACCCGTGTATTTCGACGGACGCAATTCCGGCTTTTTCTACAATATTGCCAATATTCGCAAATCGCTCGGAATAAAAGCAAATATCGAGATGCTGTATCTTGCGGATGAAATGTTTCGGCAGAAAAACGCGCGATTTACGGTGAAAGCGGGCAAAAGCATTTCCTATCGGGATTTGCAGGAAATGGGTGTCGTGAAAGGAATGGAATACGTCAGAAACAAGGTATACGAACTGAAGAACAGCCGGTAATGGGAAAGGACAAGTTAAAACGATTTCGGGAAAACAGGCTGTTTCGACATGTGTTTCAACCGGCTTTCGAAGATATGACGAATCCCGAAGCCGGCTTTAAGGGACGCTGGAACGAGAAATTCGGCAACGGCAATCCGGTGGTTCTGGAACTCGGATGCGGCAAGGGAGAGTATACCGTTGCCCTGTCGCGCAAATATCCCGACAGGAATTTTATCGGAGTGGATATCAAGGGAGCGCGTTTATGGCGCGGAGCAAAGACCGTTGCGGACGAAAACATTCCCAATGCCGCTTTCCTGCGCATCCGCATTGAGTTTATCGACAATTTTTTCGCTCGCGACGAGATTGACGAAATCTGGATCACCTTCCCCGATCCTCAGATAAACAAACCGCGCAAACGTCTGACATCTCCTGTGTTTCTCGACCGTTACCGCAAGTTTCTTAAAAGCGGAGGCATCGTCCATCTGAAAACGGACAGCCGAATGCTGTACGACTATACGCTGAATGTGATAAACGAATCCAAACTCACGTTACTGTCTTCATACACCGACATCTCCACCCGAAATGCGGACGACGAACTGCTGGATATAAAAACCTTTTTCGAAACCCAATATTCCGCCAAAGGAATACCCGTTACATACCTGAAATTTAAACTGTGAACTATAAACGGCGAATAGTGAACAGTTTATAGTGAACAGTGAATAATTTATAGTTTATAGTTTATAGTTCATAGTTCGTTTATCGTTCACTATTTTCCCGTCTTCCAGCGTAATAATCCGTTTTGCTTTTGCCATGATTCGCGGGTCGTGGGTCGAGAAAATAAAGGTAACGCCTTCCTGTTCGT
>JAISSE010000054.1 GCA_031273285.1 Prevotellaceae bacterium | reverse complement strand
CTGTAGGTATCGCGTTTCTCTGTTTTGAAGAAATACACCAGAGCGCCGAGTTCCGCCCTGTACGACGATTCGTTGTACAATACGGAAAGCAGCGGTTCGAGGCTCATCGATTCCGAGAGATTAAATCGCGAAGACAGGTAAGTCCAGATGTTTATCGAATGTTTCGGTAAATGATATTTGGGCGCCTGTGCCCCAAGATGCCTGATTGAAACCCCTACTTTCAGAGGACCCTTAAATTCCGCTCCGAAGTCAAAATCGGGCGAATTGTCGGATACATTGCCGTAAATCATGGACGGGTCGCCGGGGTCTTCGGAGCCGCCGCCCGATATTCTTCTGCTTCTGAATAAAAATCCTCCCGACAATCCCAGGGACAAAACCGATTTGTCGCCTATCGGGATATAATAGGCATACGCAAGACGGGCGCTGTAGCTGCTTACCGACCCTAATTTGTCGGCAGCAAACGTCAATCCGAATCCCGACCTTAAATTCTCGATGTATGTATCTATCGTACCGGCATGAGTGGAAGGCGCTCCGGAAACGCCGATCCATTGCTGTCGCGTGTGTAAAAATATTCCCGTCGAGAAATTGTTACCCGCCGACGCCGGATTGTAAAGCGTTTCGTTAAACCAGCGCTGCGTCAAGTCGAAATCATTCTGGGCAAACGCCGGTAAGGCAACGAGAATTAAAAGATATGTTATATACTTTTTATGCGGACTGTCTATAATATTCACTATAATTAAACTTTTTTAAATATTAACCTTTTATATTGTTTTAATTAAAGTAACATAACCGGTAACATGCTGTTCTTTGCCGTCCTGATTTTTATGATAAAGTATATAATAATAAACATCTTCCGGCATTATTTTACCGCTGAACGAGCCGTCCCAGCCGTTGTCTCCGGCGAACAGTTTGCGTCCGAGACGGTCGAAGATAATCAGTTTATATCCTGACATAAACACGTCGTTAATACCGTCGCCGTTCGGAGAGAACATCTTGGATACAAGCAGTTCGCTCTTTAAAGTATATTCTTTTTTAATCGAACAGCCCGAATTGTCGCTGACTTCCACCGTAAATATCGAAGGCTCGCTGTATGAAGCAGCCGTTCCCGAAATATCACCCGCAACGGACAATGTAAATCCCAGCGGCAAATATCCCTGCACAATGGAAAACACCGGATCGGCTGCATTTGTTTTCAGAGTCTGAGAATAAAATTCTTCGAGCTGATACGAAGGCAGTTCGTCGGGCGACAAGGTTATTTCCGTCAGAATTATTTCTACCGGAGTTCTTCCCGATACGCAACCGGATTTATTTGTTACCTGCAGATAATATATTGAGCCGGAATGAATATCCTTGTCGTCAATCGCTATATCCACGGGCGAGTCGTCGGTTGCGCCGACCGCCTGTCCCGCGAGCGAACCGCCGTTTTCCGCAGTATACAGCCCGTAGGTGTATCCTTCCGAGCCGGCAGGTATGCGAACGGTCATGGGCTTGGCGTTGCCGACACAGATATTTACCGGAGCCAAAACAATCGAGTCGGGTCTGTTTTCAACGAAAACGGTTATTTTTTCCATGTCGCTTGTGCAGTTTGCATCGGATACCGATACCTGCGACACATAATATACCGATGTTCCCGCAGCGGAAGTTGCCGGAACCGGCGCATCCGAAAGTTGCGTGTGCGATTCGTCGAACCATACGAGTTTGTAGCCCGACAGCGGCATTGCCGTCAGTTTGGCGGCTGCGGCGCCGAGACAGTAGCGTATCTCCTGCGTTGTGGCGGGTTTTGCGGGCTTCTCGACTTTCAGTTCGACGGACTGCTGTGCGGCAGGGCATCCGGATGTTGTAACGGAGAGTGTATATATCCCCGCATCCGCGCCGGTAGCGCCGGTAATGGTAACGGATTGCGCCGTTATTGTGCCTGTGGGAGTTGTCCACACATAAACGGCGTCAGTTATGGCGACGGCAACAAGTTTCCCGTTCGAACCGTCGCAAACGGCGGTCGACGAATTTTGGAGGTCAATCAGACTGTTGACCGAAACGACACTTTTTGCGGTACGGGCTGAACTCACATTGTACGTATCGGATACGGTGATTTCAAATTCGGCGTTTTCCGTAATCGAAACACTGGACGTCAGCGATATTGTTCCACCGTTTCCTTTGCCTTCGGCGATTACACTGTTTTTATAATATACGGTATATTTATAATCCTGAACGGTATTTTTGATTTGTATTACAGGTTTGTCGGCTATGCAAACATTGATGTCCGCGGCAGGCACCGCCGAAGGAACATTGCCTACAACGACCGTAACCGGAACTTTCGGACTTTCGCAGCCAAGCGAATCCTGCGAAACATGATACACAAATGTACCTGTTTGATTGGTGGCGGGCTTGGGCGACTGCCCCGAGATAAGCGCGCCTTCGGGGTCGTACCATTTCAGAGTGAGACCTTCTTTCGGCGTGGCTGTCAGCGGCGAGGCGTTTTCGTTTTCATAAAATCTGTACGAATCCTTGTCCACAACGGGAGGCGCCGGATGAGTTACATTGACATATTTCGTAACTTCGACAACGGGACAGCCTGAAGTGGTAAGAGCAAGAGTGTATATTCCCGAATCTTCGCTTTTTGCACCTGTAACGGAGATTGTGCGGGTATTGTATTCCGTACCGTTCGGCAAAGTCCATTTGTAGGCAGCCTGGTCGATGAGCAGGGCAACCAGCTGGGCGTCGGAACCCGTACACAAGGCGGAAGGAGCCGTAATCAGACTGTTGACCGAAATTACTCCTTTTTTGACAACGGGCGATTTTACGCCGTAAATGTCGGATACCGTTATCTCGATTTCGGTATCTTCCGTGATGGAGACGCCGGAAGTCAGCGATATTGTTCCGCCGTTTCCTGTGCCTTCGGCGATTACACTGTTTTTATGATATACGGTATATTTGTAATCCTGTGTGGTATTTTTGATTTGTATCGACGGTTTATCGGCTATGCAGACATTGATGTCCGAAGCGGGTACAGCCGAAGGAATATTGCCTACGATGACCGTAACCGGAACTTTCGGGCTTTCGCAACCGAGCGAATCCTGTGAAACATGATACACAAAGACTCCCGTTACGTCGGTGGCAGGCACGGGCGACTGTCCCGCAATAAGCACGCCCTGGGGGTTATACCATTTCAGCGTGAGACCTTCTTTCGGCGTGGCAGTCATGGCGGACGCCGTTTCGTTCTGGAAATATCGGAACGAATCCGTAGCGACAATGGGTGTAGCAGGTTGTGTTACTTTCACATGTATTTCGTCTTTCATTATGCAGCCCAAACCCGATTCCTCGATAAGCAGATTGTAAATACCCGCATTCTCGAATTTCATATCGTTAATGCTGAGTGTTTTTCCTTCGCGGGTCGAATTGTCCGGCATTGTCCATACAATTTTCCCTCCCGAATAGTCGGCGGATAATGAAAGATTGTCGCCGAAACATATCTTGTCCGAACCCAGTATCAATGATTCCTTCAGCGCTACATTGACCGTCATTCTGTCCTGTGCAGCGCAGCCGTGCGTATTGACGGTTTCCAGAAAATAATTTGCGCCAGTAACCAAATCCTGAGTTGTTTCTATAATTGCCGTATCGTTTACGGATGTTCCGGAGCCTATTTTCGTGCCGCCCGAATAAGCGGTATATAAATTATAGGTATAGTTACCCGCATTGATAATGCGCATTTTAGGCTTTAAATCGTTTGACATGCAGAAACGGACGTTGTTGGCGCCTATGTTCGACGGCAGGTTTTCGACGATAACCGTCAATTCGGCTTTAGCGCTTTCGCATCCCGTCGAATTTTTCTGACTGACAAGATATTTGGTTGTGCCGGTCATATTCGGATTGAACGACGGGGCGGTTTCGCCGATCGGCGAAGAGTCGGCTTTATACCAGACCAGAATGTAGCTTCCCGACGTTACGGATGCGTAATTGCTTAATGATACGGGATTTGAATTTAAACAGATGTATGCCGGCGTTGCAACATTCGGTACGGGCGGATTTCCAACTCCGATATTAAACGTTTCCGAAAACTCGTTACTGCATCCGTCGAAAATCATTGAAAAGCTGTATTCGCCTGCATCGGTTTCCGTTGCATTTTCTATTTTAAGGGTATTTGTCGTGGAGATTACCGCATTTCCTTTTTTCCATTTAAAATTACTCCCCTGATATGTGTTTTTTACGGATAATTCTACGGTTCCGTTTTTGCAAACCGTTTTGTCTCCTTCTATTACCGAAGTAACGGTACTTAAATCCGATGTTTTTGTCAAATCCGCAACAGCGGGATTGTTTTTGGTACATCCGTTGTCAATCACTTTGATTTTCAAATCGGAGGATGCGGTTGTTGCGGAAAAGGAAAATTCACTGTTTCCGTCTGATATTTCCTTCACTACGCTTCCGCCGCCGAGAAGCTGATATGTGTACGGACCTGTTCCTCCGACGACTTTCGTCGATACGGAAATGTCGGAAGCGGAACAGCGTTTGTATTCGGCTTTCTCGACTTTCAATTCGAATTTCACGGTAAACTCTTTCTGCGGATTGGGCTGCACCAGCGCGCCGTTGCATTTCATGCCGCTGGAATACATCGTATAAGTGCCGGGAGCAAGTTCGACATAATTTTGTCCTTTTGGGATGCTCGCAACGGGGATACCGCCGGACGATATGACATAAGACGTGTTCGAAAGATCCAAACCGGCGCCTTCATTTGCTTTTACATTGACAGTTACTGCGGCTTTTCCGTTATTTGCACACAGAGAACCGCTCACTTCCACTTCGATTACGGGATTACAATCCTGAGCCTGTATATTATGATTTCCAAGCAGAAAGAGAATCCCCAATATTATTCCGATACATCGTTTTGTATTCATTATTCATTCTAATTTAACGCCGCAAAAGTATT
>JAISSE010000245.1 GCA_031273285.1 Prevotellaceae bacterium | reverse complement strand
TTTCCGATAAGCGGCATTAAATGCGTTACATCATACTTTTCCGTTTCAAAATGAAGAAGTATCTGCCGCACCATATTTTCCCAACCTTCTATTTTTGTCCCTTTTAGATTCACGAAATCATACGACAGTCCCGCTCCGACAAAAATAACCAAATTATCATCCTTTATTGCTTTGAGCAATTCTTTCGGCAATGGATTCCGTTTTCCTGCTTTGTTGTCTTCCATACCCCTGATTCAGATTTCTTCAGACTGTTTCCTCTTCATTCGCAGCCGGTTTCGTCTTTCGCCCTCTGATGTCGTGAATACGTCGGGCGTTGAAGTAGGCGGCAAGGAAGGCGTCGTCTTCGATGTATCCTTCCGCGAGGTCGTCCAGCGTTTTGAGATGGGCGCGCGCCTGTGAGAGAAGCTGTTCCAGACGGATGGTCGCTTCCATGCGCCGGTCGATCACCACGTCGCGCTGGGCATAGAGCTGTGCCGTCTGATCGGCGCACTTCCGAAGACTGTCAACGGTCGATTCGTCGATCCTGTAATCTCTCAATGCAGGCAGACGGGCGGCGCAAGCGTCGGCAATCACCTGTGCGAGGGTCAGCAAATCGTTGGTTTTCATTCTGTCGAGACTCGTACGGGAAACGTTCATTTTTTCTGCCAGTACATCATCCGCTGTTACTCCGGCATAACTTCTCACGCGCACTGCCGTTTGATACATCCGATTTTCCAGTTCATCGCGGGAGCGTTCTTTAGCGGCAGTATGTCCCGCGGGCTTGTTTTCTCCCTGTATGATTGCCGCCTCCCGGATTGCCGCAACAATATTCCGTACCCGTTCTACTCCGCCTGCCAGCACGGGAACCGTATTCCATGCCGACGGCTTTCCGTCAAACAACGTTACCACGGCGCTCGCCATGTTTAAATAATTACTCTGTGTTACTTTCATAAGACATAAAATTTTAATAAAACAAACTGTACATTTTTATGCCGCAAAGATAACATATTTTTTTTATACACAATTTTTTTCGCTATTAGCCGATGACATTGTAACGCTCGCCGATGACATTGTAACACTCGCCGCCGGCATTGCAATACTCGCCGCCGGCATTGCGACACTCGCCGCCGGCATTGCAACACTTGCCGCCGGCATTGTAACACTCGCCGCCGGCATTGTAATACTCTCCGCCGGCATTGCAACACTCGCCGGTGACATTGCGACACTCGCCGATGACATTGTAACACTCTCCGCCGGCATTGCAACACTCGTCGATGACATTGCGACGTTTACCGCCGGCATTGCAAGACTCGCCGATGGCATTGCGACACTCGCCGCCGGCATTGCGACACTCACCGACGGCATTGCAACACTCGCCGCCGATATTGTAGAGACGTGATTTCAGGTCTATAGGTCAAAATTCAGGATTGTTTCAAATCTACGCATGTTTGACAATCCTGTAAATCCTTTAATCATGGTCCAGACATTTTCCGCGGCATTGTAGAGACGCGGCGTGCCACGTCTCCGCGCGCCACGTCTCCGCGTGTCCCGTTTCCGCAATGTCGCTGTAGAGACGTGGCGCGCCGCGTCTCTACAATATCGTGGCGGAGGATTCGATAATAAAGATTATAAGCAAATGCAAATCGACGCAGTCAACGCAGCCAAATGCACCCTTTTTTTGCGTTGCGCGTTTCGGTTATAAAAATTATTCTTACCTTTGCGCGCCGGTATAGCCGTGAATGAGATTATGATGAGGATATTGAAAAAATACGGGACAGCAGTTTGCGCAACTTTGGCGATTTTCGTGTATCAGACCGTAACCGTTTCGATTTCGGCGAACAGCCGGAAATATGACGAAACCGCCGGAAATATGGCGACAGATACCATTGTTTATCAGCCGTCCCTCAAATACGGTTTTCCCAAAGCCGCGCCCAACGAGATTGTCGATAGTGCCGGCGTTCTGCATGATTTTTTCGGGCGATTAAGTTCTCTGAGGTCATCCGCGGGCGATTCCGTCAGTACCGTTTCGATAGTGCACATGGGCGATTCCCACATTCAAGCCGATTTTTTCACCGGCACCGTGCGCAAACTGATGAATCATTATTTCGGCAATCCGGGCAGAGGCTTGATTGCGCCGCACAAACTGATGAAAAGCAACAACGGACGTCATTACAAGATAAATTCGACGAACCGCTGGCAGCATTCGTTTGTCGTCAAACCCAATGACATACCGATAGGAATAACCGGCATGGGGCTGCAGGTAAAGGATTTTGCGGCGGATGCCGATATTCTTACCGTCGACGAATCGTTTCAGGGCGAATGGGATTTCAACAGAATAACGGCTTACTGCAATCTCGAAAAGGCGGATGTCTACCTGCTGCATCCCGATGTTACGGAAACGGATACAATCGGTTCGTTCGCAAAATCCTTCCTGCTCGACAGCCTCACCAACAGTGCGGAAATAAACTTCATCTCTCCCGAAAAGGAAATTTCCTTTTCCGGATTTCACCTGTCCAACGGGAAAAGAGGCGTTTTTTACAATTCGATAGGAATCAACGGCGCGAAATTCTGCAGCTACAGCCTGTGTACGGACGATTTTTACGGGCAGGTTGCGTCGCTGAATCCCGACCTTGTGATACTGTCGATGGGAACGAACGAGGCAATCGGAGCAATCGACGAATACCGGCTGTATTCGGACATTTCGGAGCTTGTGTTTCACATACGGCATTCGTCGCCGAACACAATCGTGTTGTTTACCACGCCGGCGGAAACGTATGCCCGCGCCGGCAGACGAACCCCGACCGTCGCCAACGGCAAAATCGGGAAAGTGAGAGATATTATTGTCGATTTCGCTGAAAAAAACGGCTATCCCTACTGGGATTTGTACAACATAACGGGAGGCAAAGGTTCCGCACCGGAGTGGAACAAGAAAAAACTGATGGTGCGCGACAGAATCCATCTGACGCAAAGAGGGTACGAATATCAGGGAGAACTGCTGTTCGAGGCTATTGTAAAATCCTATAATCAATACATAAAAGCGAATACATGATTGCCGGTTTTGACCCCGATAAATTTTTACGGCTGTTCGTTTACGACCGCGATGCGCCGATGATATTCAACAGCGGGTTCTTTCTGTTTCTTTTCCTTGCGTTCCTGTTTGTATATATAAAACTGAGGAAGGAAAACAGTTACAGGATTGTTTACGTAATTCTGTTTTCGTACTACTTTTATTACAAGTCGAGCGGAATATACTTTCTGATAATGATGTTCGTAACGGTGTGGGATTTCTTTGCCGCCCGCGAAATGCACTTTACCGAAAACAGGGCGAAACGGAAACTGCTGATGGCGCTCAGTATCACCGCAAACCTTGGGATGCTCTGTTATTTCAAGTACACCAATTTCTTTTACGAGATGTACTGCGGACTGACGGGGCATGATTTTTCGCCTTTCGACATATTTCTTCCGGTGGGAATTTCGTTTTTCACTTTTCAGTCGATGAGCTATACGATTGACGTTTATCGAAAACAGTTGACGCCTCTGGACAATATACGGGATTTCGCCTTCTATATCTCGTTTTTTCCGCAGCTGGTCGCGGGACCCATAGTGCGGGCAAAGGATTTCATACCGCAGATAAGGAAACCGCTGTTTGTCGATAACGAAATGTTCGGACGGGGGATATTCCTGATTATCGCCGGACTGTTCAAAAAAGCCGTACTGTCGGACTATATAAGCGTGAATTTTACGGACAGGATTTTCGACAATCCCAACCTGTATTCCGGCATCGAAAATCTGTTCGGATTATACGGATATGCACTCCAGATATACTGCGATTTTTCGGGCTATTCCGACATGGCTATCGGTATCGCTTTGCTGCTGGGATTCCGGTTCAACATCAATTTCGATTCGCCGTACCAGTCTGCCTCGATAACCGAATTCTGGCGACGGTGGCACATCTCGCTTTCGTCGTGGCTGCGCGATTATCTGTACATCTCGCTGGGCGGTAACCGCAGGGGAAAGATTCGCACGTACATCAATCTGATCATCACAATGCTGCTCGGAGGATTATGGCACGGACCCTCGTTGCGATTTATATGCTGGGGCGCTATCCACGGTGTCGGTCTGGCGATACACAAATGGCTGATGGGACTGTTTCCGGGCATGAAGTCTTCCGGCAGCAAGATGAAACCGGTCGGGAGGGTGCTCGGAACGGTATTTACCTTCCATTTTGTCTGTTTCTCGTGGATATTTTTCAGAGCCGAAACATTTGAAACCGCGACAAGTATGCTGAAACAGATATTCACTTTCTTTCATCCCGAAATATTTGTCGATTTGGTGAAAGGCTACACAACGGTCTTCGTTGCCATGATTGTCGGCTTTGTCCTGCATTTTACGCCCAAAAGTATGGAAAACAAATTTATCAGCCATATTGTCCGGATGCCGCTAATCTGGAAAGCTGTCGCCGTAGCCGTCGTGATTGTGTTCATAATGCAGATTAAGTCGTCGGATATATTGGCGTTTATCTATTTCCGCTTTTAAGGAACTATGAACTATGAACTATGAACTATAAACTATAAACTATGAACTATAAACTATGAACTATAAACTATGGTTCATCGCTCACAGTTTAGGAACACGAAATAAAAACATATAACAGTCTGTTATTTGCCCTTTGTGAACTTTGTGCCTTTCTTTGCGCCCTTTGTGTTAAAAATTCAAACACAACATCGTTTTTCTATCAACATATGATGTCTTCGACATCAAAACCGTTATACATTATTTATTTTTCATCCCTTAGTTATTTATTCCGTATCCCTTATAGTTTATAGTTTATAGTTCATCGTTTATAGTTCATCGTTCATCCCTTTACCGTATTTTCAGCGTAACGACAGTAATCACAGCCAGCAGTATTGCGATAATCCAGAAGCGGACGGTGATTTTGGATTCAGGCAGGGGCTGAAGCGGTCTTTGTATGCGCGCCTCAATCCCCGAATCTCCCGCTTTCTGGTAATGATGATGCAGAGGCGTCATTTTGAATATCCGTTTCCCCGTTCCGTAGCGTCTTCGGGTGTATTTGAAATACGAAACCTGAATAATGAC
>JAISSE010000239.1 GCA_031273285.1 Prevotellaceae bacterium | reverse complement strand
GCTGTAACGGCAGGGGGTAAAATGATATAACGATTTGACAAATCGTTGATTTTCTATTTCTTCGACTTCCCGGTCGGAGAAAACGGTGTTTCCGGAACTGATTGCCGAAAATACCGAGACTTTTTTCGTTACGGTCATGTACTCGCTTTTGAAAAGCCCGTTGGTATCCGAAGAAAAAAGCGGCTTTATATCCATCGAAAAGCCGAAAGCAGTGAATATTAGCGTCATTCCCGCCAGGGCGGTGAACGAATACCCTAATAACTGCGGTACACTAAGATTCTGTCGTAATAGTTTTTTTAACATTTCATACATTTGAAAATGCAAAAATATAAAAATTAATTGAAAGTCGAGCAAAACGGGTGTGAACGGGTTGATTATTAATGATAATTCCCGACCCGGCACGGAATCCGATATCGCATTATTTTTCTAAAGGCACAAAAATAAACACCAAATGTCCATTAGAGTATTGTTTTTTTTTTGTTCCGACTTGTCCGGCTTGGGAGATTGCTTCCGGCTCGTTCCTCGCCGTACTACTACTGATGACGGAAATCGCGCAATCGTCAGGAATACAGGAAAAAGATTGCCGGAATATCGAATATTCCGACAAAAATTACATCTGTTTCGGGAATAAGATTCTAATGGACATTTGGGGATTATTTTCAGAAGTTACCTGTTGTTTTTCATCTTCTTAACCGGCATTCGGGTAATAAAAACGGGGAAATTGAAACAACCTCCCCGTTTTCGTTTATCCTCAATTTGATATTTCGATGTTATCTTTTCGATGTTACATCTTTTTCATACTGTTGAATTTCGGAAATATAATCTTCGCCGACGGCAACATTGTTTGTCAGGCAGAAATAATCCCATACGGCGTTCCACGGCAGCACTTTTGCTTCTTCCAGCAGGGCTAATCGTTCGAAATACTGTCCGTTTTCCTCGTATTTCCTCAACCGGTCGGCAGGCTCCAGCAAGGCTTGCAGCAGCGCTTTTTGCGTAGACCTTATACCGATTACGTAAGCGCCGATGCGATTGATGGATGCATCGAAGAAATCCAGCCCGATATGAATGCGTCCGAGTTCCTTTGTCCGCACTATTTCTTTAGCCAGTTCCGCAATATCCTCGTTCAGAATAACAACATGGTCGGAATCCCAGCGGATAGGACGGCTTACGTGCAGCATTATTTCGGGAGTAAACAGAAGCAGAGCCGAAATTTTGTCGGCAATGTTTTCGGATATATGGAAATGTCCCGTATCCAGCGTTACAATCTTCTGCTTTTTAGCTCCGTAACCCAGATAAAAGTCATACGAACCAACCGTGTAGCTTTCCAAAGCTATTCCGAAAAGTTTGGCTTCGATACAGTCTTTCATGTTCCTGTAGTCGACTGCAAATATTTCGTCCAGCGACTGTTCGAGAATTTTACGGTATTTGTAGCGATTAACCGTCAGATCTTTCATACCGTCGTGAATCCAGATATTCAGTATACACGGGTCATTCTGGAATTTTCCCATTTCTTCCGCGATAGTCCGGCAACGTTTTGTATGCTCAATCCAGAAGTCGCGAACAGGCTTGTCGGGATTTGCCAGAGTTAAATCCCCGCTTTTCGGGTGTCCGAAAGACGTCGAGTTGAAATCAAGTTTCAAATCTTTTTCCTTAGCCCATTGCATCCAGCTTGCGAAATGAGCAGGCTCAATCATGTCTCTGTCAACAGCTTTGCCTTTAAAATCGCCGTATATTGCATGCAAATTCAAACGGTGTTTGCCGCCTACCAGCGTCAATACCTTTTCTATATCGGCACGCAATTCGTCAATATTACGCGCTTTTCCCGGGTAATTTCCGGTAGCCTGAATACCGCCTCCGCCC
Organism: Prevotellaceae bacterium; assembly: GCA_031273285.1. Taxonomy (GTDB): domain Bacteria; phylum Bacteroidota; class Bacteroidia; order Bacteroidales; family UBA932; genus JAIRLF01. The sequence goes on along the minus strand of JAISSE010000239.1, from coordinate 1,789 downwards.
AGATTCTCCGACACTTCGAAGCCGATTACATCGTCTGCCTGCCAGCACTGGATGGAAATCGGAATCTTTTGCAGTTCGGTTAATGCTTCATCAACATCAACGCCTACGGCAGCATAGCGTTCTTTCGCTATTTCGTACGATTTTTGTACTAAATCTTTTTTCATTTCTTTAACTTATTAATTTATTATAATTCAGATTATTTTCAATGATAGTGATGTGAAAATCCTTCATAGGCTTCGTCCCAGGGCGCCGAATCTTTCGGATAGAATGTTTCCAGCGAAACGGAATTGCCTATGATGGCACGCATTTCGTTCAACGACTTGACGATACCCAGTCCTTTTGCCTGCACCATGACGTTGCCTATCGCCGTGGCTTCCGAGGGTCCGGCTATGACCGGCAGACCTATCGAATCGGCTATCAGCCGGTTCAACAACCTGTTCTGCGAACCGCCGCCTATGACATGCAACCGTTCTATCTCAAAAGGCGCGACCTGCTTCAGACAGTTCAGCACATACCTGTATTTTAATGCCAGACTGTCGAAAATGCAGCGAATATATTCCGCGTGATTTTCAGGCGCTTTTTGACCGGTATCCGCACAATAGGCGGCTATGGCTTCGGGCATGCTTGCGGGATTGGCAAATCCGGGATGATCGGGGTCGATAATGGAGCGGAAACCTTCCGCCGAGTCGGACATGCGGACTACTTCGTCGTAAGTATATGATTGTCCGTGCAATTCCCATTCCTTACGGCACTGTTCCAGTAACCACATTCCGGTGATATTCTTCAAAAAGCGCGTTGTTCCTTCTATTCCTCCTTCGTTTGTAAAATTCAGATTAAAACTTTGTTCGCTGATTATCGGCTCTTTGACTTCTATCCCCATTAACGACCACGTTCCGGAACTCAGGTATGCAAAGTGTTTGTTTTCAGCCGGCACGGCAGCTATAGCCGAAGCGGTGTCGTGCCCTGCCACGGCAATCACGGGAACCGGTTCCATTCCGCATTCCGTTTGAATGGAATTAAGGATATTGCCTGTGATTTGACCCGGCATTACCGGCGGCAGCATAACGGAAGCGGATATGCCCACAGGTTCGAACAGTCCGGATTCAAACTCTTTCGTTCGCGGATTCAGTATCTGCGACGTGGAGGCTATCGTATATTCGCATACCCTGTTTCCCGTAAGCATATACGACAGAGCATCAGGCATGAACAGTATGTTTTTTGCCGCTTTCAGCGCCGCCGACGATTCTTTTGCGGCTGCATACAGTTGAAACAAACTGTTGAAATTCATGATTTGAATCCCTGTCAGCTCATATACTTCCCTGCGGGAGATTTTTTCGAAATATTCTTCGGGCGCTCCGACCGTATACGGGTCGCGATAGGCGCGCGGCAGTCCGAGAAACGTGCCGTCGTCGGCAACATACACAAAGTCAACGCCCCATGTGTCGATGCCGATGGAGTCAATCTTTATCTTCTCACTGGCGACCGCTCGCAATCCGTTTTTCAATTCTTCGAAAAGAGAGTAAATATTCCAGTAATATTTGTCGCCGACACGAACGATTTTATTCGGAAAACGGGTGAGTTCCTTCAGGATAATTTTCCCGTCCTGCAAGGTCGCCAGAATAGACCGACCGCTTGTCGCGCCAAGGTCAAAAGCCAGAAAACGATGTAACTTATTCATAATAACAACTGTTTTTACGGTTATTTAGATGTCTTTTTCTATATTTTCGTCATGCCGTATTTATACGGTATTTTTCGACCGCAAAATTACATAAATATTTTGAATTAAAAA
>JAISSE010000183.1 GCA_031273285.1 Prevotellaceae bacterium | reverse complement strand
GCACTTCCCTGATTTGCCATGGACGTTCCAGTCCCAAGGCTATTGAAAATATTTCTGTACTATTCATCTTGCAAAGATATTACTTTTTACCCACACAAAACGTTATAGAGCCAAAAAATATCTTCATTCGGAGTAAGAGTGGAACACGCCATCGGGAGTGTTAAACGATGCCGGATTGTGAAAGATGAGTGCCGACTGCGCAAAAATAATACCAAAACTTTGTCATTATAGTTATGGCAAAACTTATTAATCCGTGATTAACAAGGTATTACCATACGCTTTGTATGTTATTTGATAGCAACTTGGTATAACTTTGTCGATAACATTTTTCTGACATGCGCTGCATTACACAACTTTAGGCTGAAGGATAAGCCGTTTCAATACGAAAATAATTTGACGTAATCTCTAATATTAATGTGTCAACTTTTTTTAGGACGTGACACGATAAACTATAAACGGCGCGAAGCGCAGAACAATAAACGTTTTGAACTGCGAACTATCGTTCATAGTTCATTAATATCCGAAAATTTCTTCCTGTGTCAATTTTTTAACCTTGCCCAGACTGTTCAGGAAATCCATATCCATATCGCCGGTATCGCCAAGTATGCAGTATGTATACGACTTGTCTTTCACATATTTTTCCTGAAACGCCTTTATGTCGGACAGCGTCATGTCCCGTACTTTCGCGAACACATCCCTTCTCCGGTCGTAATCATAACCGAACTCTTCGGCGTTGAGATAATCCCACAGTATGGCTTCGCGCAATATCCGTCCCGTGCGTATGTCCGACAGGATGTTTTCCTTTGCCAGAGCGAATGCCTTTTCCGATACGGGCATATTGTTCAGTATTTCGACAAATGCGTTATGTGCATCGACAAGTTTGTCCGTTTGCGTGGCGATCATGGTAGTCAGATAGTACGATCTGTCGGGTTTGCCCGGCGCCGAATAAGAAGCGCCGGCGCTGTAGGCAAGTCCCCGTGCTTCGCGCATTTCCTGAAACACAATTCCGTTCATGCCGCCGCCGAAATAGCTGTTATACATTTGGCGGAAAGGTTCAATCTCTTTGTCGTATCCGGTTTTTCCCTTCGATATCATCGAATAATAAATCTGTTTTGCATCGTAATGAGCGATATATACCCTGTTTTCGCCGGTTTCCTGCTCGACAAACCTGACGGGTTCCGGCACAGGCTGCAATTTGTCGGCAACGGCATGATTTCCGTTTATAACCTCCGTTATCCGTTCTTTTGCAAGCGGACCATAGTACAGTATTTTGTGTTCGCAGTTTCTGAGCGATTTAATCCTGTCGGTCAAAATCTGCGGATTAAGCGATTTCAATTCTTCGGCTGACGGAATATTTGTCGCGGCGGATTTCGGTCCCCATTGTCCGTAACTCCTCAACCGTGAAAAGTTGGTACCCTGATTTGCCTTGTCGTTCACCCTCGACTGCAAAATGTCGGACACCATGTTTTCCCAAGCCTGCACATCAACCGTCGCATCTGCCAGACGTTCCTCCAGCAGCGCCAGCGCTTTTTCGAAATTGTCGCTCAAGCCGCCGATTGACACGTAAACACGCTCGTTCGATGCCGAAACGTCGAAAGAACAAGCCATTGCATACAGTTCGCGTTTGATTTCCTCCGCCGAATGTTTCGATGTTCCCAGATAGTCGAGATAATTGAATGCCGTTCCCAGCAATCTGTCGCTGCCGTTTCCCATCTCGAAGAGATATGTCATTGAAAACAGCGGATTTGCGGTGTTTTGTTTGTAAAGAATTTCGATATCGTTTTTCGCTTTAAGTTTCGACATGTCTTTGTCGTAATCGACAAAAACAGGCTCGATGGAAGACACTTCGCGCGATTTGTACTCTGCAAGGAAAGCGCTTTCGTTATCCCTGTTTGTCGGAATCGGGGTAATATCCGGCTTGTCTATTTTCCCGTGTTCGGGCATGCCCTGTTTTTTGTAAACGGCTACATAATTGTCATTGAAATATTTGTTACAGAAATCAATAATATCCTGTTTCGTCAGTTTCGATTGAAAATCAACGATACCGACCTGATCAGCCCATTCGACTTTATTCACAAATGCATTCAGAAACAGATAGGCGGCATAACCGGGTTCCTGCTGCTGATAATATTTTGCCAGCCTGAAATTGTTGATGACAGCCTCGAGCAGCCGGTCGTCAAATTCGCCCTTTTTCAGCAGTTCCAGCTGTCCCAGCAGCAAATTCCGTACTTCGTCCAGCGACTGTCCTTCCTTCGGCGTTCCCGACAACGAGAAGATACTGTAGTCCGCAAGCGCATCCGCGGAACTTCCTCCGTACAGAAGTTTTTGTTTCTGCACCAGATTCAGGTCGATAAGTCCGGCTTCACCGTTTGTCAGAATATAGGAGACAAATTCCAGGATTGCAGCCTCTTTGCTGTTTGCACCCGGAAGACGGTACGCGATATCGATGCTTTCGGATTCAAGCCCGACAATTTCCCTGATAATCGGCGCGGTTATCGGCTGTTCGGCTTGTGTTTTCAGTTCGGGAACATCCTTTTTCACAAATTTTCCGAAATATTTGTCTATCGTTTTTATCGTTCTGTCGGGATCCAAATCGCCTGCCATGCAGATTACCATATTATTGGGGACATAATAAGTCTCAAAATATTTTTTGATGTTTGTGATGGAAGGATTTTTCAGATGTTCCTGCGAGCCTAAAATAGTCTGTCGTCCGTATGGATGATGCGGAAACAGAGCGGCTAAAATGCTGTCTAACACCTGTTCGCCGTCCCGAGTAAGAGTCATGTTGTATTCTTCGTACACGGTTTCCAGTTCGGTATGAAACAGCCGTATGACCGGATTTGCGAACCTGTCGGCTTCGATTTCCGCCCAGTGTTCTATCCGGTTCGAGGGGATATTTTCCGTGTATGCGGTAACATCGTATGAAGTGAAGGCGTTTGTTTCCTGAGCGCCTATGATGCTCATCAGTTTGTCGTATTCGTTCGGGATGGCGATTTTTGCGGCTTCCTGCGAGACGCTGTCAATCCGGGCGTACAGGGCTTTGCGTTCGTCGCTGTCCGCGGTTTTTCGGTAAACTTCGTACAATTCTTCGATTTCGTCAAGCAGCGGTTTTTCGGCTTCATAGTTCGACGTCCCGAAAGTTTCGGTACCCTTAAACATCAGATGTTCGAAATAATGAGCCAGTCCCGTGGTTTCGGGAGGGTCGTTTTTGCCGCCCACTCTGACGCCGATATA
>JAISSE010000134.1 GCA_031273285.1 Prevotellaceae bacterium | reverse complement strand
AGCTACACTATCAGCGAAGTCGCCGAAATGCTTGGCGAGAAAATATCTACAATAAGATACTGGTCGGACAGGTTTGAGGGAATCATAAATCCGACGAGAAACAACAAGGGAAACAGGCTGTTCACTCCCGCAGATACGGACATATTCAAAATCATATATCATCTTGTCAAGGAACGTGGAATGACTTTGGACGGCGCCGGAAAAAGGATTGTTGAAAACAGGGATGGCGAACACAGGGACATGGAAATTGTCAACAGGCTGAAAAAGATTAAGTCGGAATTGCTGGAAATAAAAAAATCGATATAAATGATTACCGTTAAAGATATTGTTTCGGAGCTGGAAAAGCTGGCTCCGCCAAGTTATCAGGAAAATTACGACAATGCGGGGCTGATTGTCGGCAGTCCGGAATCGGAAATCGATTCGGCTCTTTTGTGTTTCGACATAACCGAAGATGTTATCGATGAGGCAATAGAGAAGCAGTCGCATCTTGTCGTATCCCATCATCCGGTGATATTCGGCGGTTTAAAAAAGATAAACGGAAAAAATGCCACGGAACGCATTGTGATTAAAGCAATACGGAACAACATCGCCCTGTATGCGGCGCACACGAATCTCGACAGCGTTTGGGGCGGGATAAACACAACTCTGGCGGAAAAACTGGGGCTTGCGGATATAAAAATCCTTTCGCCGGTCGAGAAATTGCTGTTCAAAATCGTAACGTTTGTCCCCGAAGCATATTCGGAAAAAGTCCGTCGGGCAATGTTTGAAGCCGGAGCGGGACATATCGGCAATTACGATTCGTGCAGCTATAATATTAAAGGTACGGGCACATTCAGAGGACGGGAAAACACGAAGCCGTTTGTCGGAAAAGCGGGATTTCTGCACAGCGAGCCGGAAATCAGGATAGAAACCGTTGCAAAAAAGGAACATCTGGACAAAATCCTTGCGGCGCTGAAACAAAACCACCCTTACGAAGAACCGGCTTATGACGTCTATCAGCTTGACAACAGGTATGCAAACGCAGGTATCGGGGCAGTCGGCGTTTTGCCGGAATATACGGATGCGCTCGAATTTTTTGCAACAATCAAAAAAAATCTGACTGTAAAAGTCATCCGCCATAACCGTCCGTTTAAAAATGTGAAAACCGTCGCCGTCTGCGGAGGTTCGGGTTCGGGATATATCGGCGAAGCCATAGCTGCCGGAGCCGATATTTTTGTTACGGGAGACTGTAAATATCATCAGTTTGCGGATTGTGAAAACGAGATTATTCTGGCGGATATAGGGCATTTTGAGAGCGAATATTTTGCAACCGAAATATTTTATAACACAATTACAAAAAAATTTCCTAATTTTGCAGCCGGTTTATCACGCGGCATTTTTAATCCCGTGCGGTATTTTTAGTTGTAAATCAATTAAATAGAAAAGTATAAGTATGGCAAAGAAAACGGAAAAAAAAGTTGTTACGGTTCAGGAAGAAAGCAAAACGGATGAAACAACAGGGCTTTTACAGCAAATATTGAAAACAAAACCCCAGGCATTGGCAAATGATTCCGTCGAACGGAAATTGCGTCTGTTGTATGAAATTCAAGTGATTGATTCCGAAATTGATAATATACGCACCCTCAGAGGCGAACTTCCAAACGAAGTCCGAACTCTGGAAGATGATGTAGTAGGTTTTCAAACAAGAATTTCGAACATACAGGTCGAAATAAAAAAGGCGGAAGGCATTATCTCTCAAAGAAATCTGGATATCGAAAATTACAAGGCTCAGATAAAAAAATACGAAGAGCAGCAGAAAAATGTCAGAAATAACAGGGAATTTGAGTCGCTCGCCAAAGAAATAGAGTTTCAGGGTCTTGAAATAGAGTTGTCCGAAAAGAAAATCAAAGAAGCCAAAGCCCTTATCGAGGAAAAGAAAACTCTGGAAGACGACGCCAAAAAAGCTCTTGAAGAAAGAAAAAAAGACCTGGTTGTCAAAAAACAGGAACTTGAGAAAATTATAGCGAACACCGAAAAAGAAGAACAGTTGCTGGAAAATAAAGCGGCGGAATATAAACAGGTTATAGAACCCCGTCTGCTGAATGCCTACGAACGGTTGCGTAAAAATGCACGCAACGGTCTGGCTGTAGTCGAAGTCAAACGTGATGCCTGCGGAGGCTGTTTCAACAAGATACCGCCACAGCGTCAGGTAGATATAAAAATGAGCAAGAGACTGATTCCATGCGAATACTGCGGACGTATTCTGGTCGACTGGGGTGAATGATTCGTTTGAAATGGAACGGTTTGTCAATTAAAATAAAAATGTCTTTCATTCGTTACGTTGCAGTGTTTACGCTGCTGTACGCGGGCGTCGTTCCGTGTTTTTCCCAGGAAAAGAACGGGTCTACGGTACTGTTTATTCTGGATATAGCGCCGGAAGCCCGTTCTTCGGGGATGGGAGACGCGGGCGTTGCGACTTCCCCCGATGTAAACGCGCAAAGATGGAATGCCGCCAAGTATATTTTTGCAAAACAGTCGCGCGGAGTATCCCTGTCCTACACTCCATGGCTCAGCAAAATAGCCAAAGGGATGAATATGGGCTTTCTTTCGGGATACGTATGTCTGGACAATGCCGCAATAGGCATGTCCGTACTGTATTTATCTACCGGAGGAATTGAACTTTACGATAACAGCGGCACATCCGTCGGAAATATCACGTCGGCGGAATATGCCATGGATGTGTCGTATTCGCGCCGTTTGGGAAAATATTTATCCGGAGGAATAACATTGCGGTATGCCAACGGTATCAAGGTCGAAGCGGTAGGCAGCGGAAGCGGAGGAGTGCTGCGACCGTCTCCGGCATTCGCCGGCGATGTGGCTTTTTTCTACACAAGACCGGTAGAAGCGCTTGACAGGGAGACAAATTTGTCGTTTGGAACCTGCCTGTCAAATCTCGGTACAAAAGTCAAACTTTCGGGCGACAAGGAGGTGTTTCTTCCCATGAGCTGGCGGCTGGGCGCTACATGGAATATTAACCTGAATAAAAACAATGCTTTGGCAACGTCGTTCGATATAAATAAATCATTTGTGCCGATGTATTACGAAAAAAACATCACAATCTTCGAAGCAATAGGCAAGTCTTTCGACGAAGCAAGGGATTTTGCCTGGTCTGCCGGTTTGGAATATTCGTTCATGCAGTCGGCTATGTTAAGGACAGGCTATCATCACAGCAGGAATAACAGCGGATACAGATATTTTACTTTAGGCGCCGGATTGATATACCAGTCTTTCAGATTTGACGGCTCCTATCTGATAACCACATCAAGCATAGGAAGTTCTTCTCTGTCGAATATATTCAGAATGACTTTGAGCTATCTCTGGAAGTAATTCGGCACGCAGATGACGCAGATTATTATTTGTTTGATAATATGAGATTTATTTTAATCGGTTACTTTATTTTATGAATGGAAAAATGAAAAATATTTGGTTCATATTTTTTTCCTGTATCTTATTTTCATGCACCATGCAAATGGTTCAGGATAGAGATGCTTTATACGCCATAGATGTGGATAACCTTGAGAAACAGGACATTTTTTATGTTTCTTCTGTTTTTAAAAGTGTGAAAACAATAATTTTGGAGGAACGGGAAGATGTTGTGATAGGAGATATACGTGCAGTACAAGTATTCGACAATTATATATTTGTGCTGGATATATGGAAAGCAAAAAATTGTTTGTCTTTGATAAGGAAGGTAAATATATAAGGAATATCGGGCGAATAGGGCAGGGTTCCGGCGAATATACAGGGATATTGGATTTTTGCATTAACTGCGACAGGAGAGAGATATATCTGCTGGACGATTGGGCAAAAAGAGTGCACAAATACGATTTGGACAACGGCAATTATCTTGGATATATTGACTTGCCAAGAGATGTTTCGTTTATTTTTATTGCTTGCGCTCAGGATAAATTATACGCGAAAATACGTTATTATGATTTGAAGCAAAATGATAATCTGCTTTTGGAAATTAATCTGAAAACAGGAGAACAGACGGAACATTTAAGCGCCGGCGAATATAATCTGGGATGGAATAGACGCTCCTTTATGGACAACAGTTTTTTCCTCACAAAAGAATATCCTTTTAAATATGCGGAATTGCTTATGAATACGATTTATTCCATTTCCAACGACAGTATTTATCCGTTTTTGACAATAAAAAGCAGGGACTGGATACAAAAAACGGATTTTCCCACCGAAGATGAAGATGAAGAATTTCGAGCCAGTGATATACGGTACGCATACTCTATTCATAATTACGTTGAACACGACAGTTGTATATTTCTGCAATATCGCTACAGAAATAAAATATATTCCGTTACTTATGATACGAGAATAAATACGGCATCTGTTTATAACAGTGTGCAAAACGATCTTGTAATAAGTAAGGGTCACAGTAATATTAATTTCAAATATGCAGGTTCAAAAATTTATGAATGCTTTCCGGCAGGATATTTCAAAAACAATAAAATGGAGTTTGCCGCAGATTTGGACAAACGGGAAGAATTGACGAATTTGGACGAAGAACAGTTTGTTATTTTTGAGTATGAATTTAAATAAAATAAATTTCAGAGAATTAGACATTATGTGCAATAAGAGTTTATAAGGCTTTCTTTAAAAGAGATACGGAAGTTGTGCAAACCGCAGGCGATTAGCATAACCGTATTGTCGAAACCGTATTTATGATATCTGAAACGCTCCCTGAGAATACGACAGCGTTTGACACCGCCAATGGCGTGTTCGACTGCAATTCTGAAAGAGGAAATTTTGCCGTTTTGCTGTTTTGCTTTTCGGACAGGTCTTTACCTTTTGGTTTCTTTGTCGGCATTTTGACGGTTACATTCCCGGGACTGTGTCCGATAAAACCGGTATCCTGCCACAGGGTAATGCCGGAGGGCAAAAGCAGAGGCTGTTCACCGGCAATCTTTTTGTCGTGAACATGTCCGTCGAAAGTCTCCGAAAGCCACAAAATCC
>JAISSE010000110.1 GCA_031273285.1 Prevotellaceae bacterium | reverse complement strand
ATTGTCGCGCTTGCATCCCACCGCAGCATCCTGATCGGGATATTTTTCAAGATAATTGTCAAGCAAATCAAATAAACGAGTTATTTCCATTATAAAGATTTTAAATTACTATTCTGTTTGTACAACTTGTACAACAATTTTTTTTCATTCGATAAATTATATGAATCACAAAAAATATTTACTGTTATGTCATTCGTAATTCGTAATTTTTAATTCGTAATTCGTAATTTTTAATTTTTAATTTTTAATTAATATCAGTCAATGTTTCTCGATAAGGACGCATTTACGAACAGTACATCCCCGATTGACCGAAAATCGTCGAAAAATCGGACGGGGTCGTGTTTGATAATCTCTTCCCTGAAACCGATTATTGTAAGTCCGGCATATTTGGAATGTTCCGTTATGACATCGCCTATCGTTTTGTTTTCGACAAGCGTAACTATTTCGATGTTCATCAGAGTAACGGGCAGTCGTCCGGCTGCAATCCGTTCTTCCAGACCCTTTTTCGTGTCTTCCTCTTTCCCCGGAGGGCTGATGTTCAGTATTTTTATATGACTTTTACTCCAGTCGGGATGCGACATGATGATATATCCAATCAAAATCATCAGATTGGTGTTTTTTTCATCGACCGACATTATCCATACATGAATGCCGTTTTTGTATCTGGTCGGCGTTGCGGAACTTCCCAGAATGCAAATATCGAAATCGCCGGCTTTCACCAGATTGATATTGTCCAGTATCCGTACAAGTTCTTCGGGTTTGCTTTTGTCAAATTCGAATATCACCATATTGTTCTCCATGCCGGAAATCGACGGCGACTGTATGATCTGTGCAATAGCCGATGTGTATGAAGGCGAAATCATTGTGTCGATATACAGGGAATTTCCGCGTTCCCGCTGTTCAATCAGCCGGGAAAGTATTTTTCGTGATTCCAGATGTGTCTGTTTGCCGTAATATCCCTCGATATAATGGAAATACGTTCCGAATCCGTGTTTGTAGCTGATCCATTTCATCAGTTCCAGAACTTTTTCGCGTTCGAAGGAATTTTGGGAAATGCAGATTGCCGCGGGACGCCACTCGTCCTCGTCAAGCCCCGAATGGTTTTTCTGCATGAACACCTGCAGGCGTCTGTTAAGCTGAAACAGAGAACCCTTGAAGATGTTTACAAGTCCCTTCTGATTTTTGTTGTAATTTTCGACAATCAGATACAGAACGATGATAACCAGATAGGACAGAATGGTGTACAGCGCGTTAATCATGAACATTGCCCAGACGGAAAGCAGAAATCCGCCCAGCGAAATATACCATTTCGACTTGAAACGCGGTCGATAGGACGGAGGCGATCCGAAGTGGTTGAGGAAGGAAATCAGGCACAGCGACCCGTAAGTGATCAGGAAAAACATGGATATAATCTCCGCAACCGCGTTGACGTTCCCCATGATGACGAAAACAAGAGCAATGATGAAAGTTATGATATATGCGTTGACCGGTTCCTGCGTTTTGCCTTTGCCATGCGCGAGAAAAGTATTTATCCGCTTGACCGGAAAACTCTTATCGCGTGCAATTGCCTGAAGCGTGCGCGGAGCAACCAGAATGGAACCTATTGCCGACGAAAAGGTGCACGATGCCAGACCTACCGGTATGATAATCGCGCCGCAAACGGCTATTTTCGACATGATGAGCTGATTGTTTATCAAATCGTCGGCAGACGCCGAAACCGACAGTTTCCACACAACCAGCAGATACACTATCAGACCGGTGAAAGCGCCCGCCATTGTCCCCAGCGGAATGGATTTGCCCGGATTTTGCAGGTCGCCGCTCAGTCCCACGCCTGCCGTAATGCCCGTAAATGCGGGGAAACAGATGGCAAATATCACGAAAAACGAATCCTGATTCAAAAATTTCCAGTTATCTATGACGACTGCTCCCGCACCCTCGACAGCAACGGGTTTGCCCGTGAAAAAAAACAGCAACGACAGGATAAGCGCCGCATTGACAATGTAAAGCAGTTTCATCCCCGACCCCGTTCCCTTTTTCAGGATAATGTACGACAGAAGACACAGCGCCGGCACGCTGACGACCTGACGCGGCAGTGCAAACCCGAAATGCTGCATCCACCGGTCGAACAGCGGTTCGAAGGCTTCGGTAAAGGCAATGGTGTAGAATGCAACGCTCACCGCCTGCGAAACATACAGCGCTATGCCTATCGTCGAACCGATTTTTACGCCGAACGACCGGGATATGATGAAATATTCGCCGCCGCCTTCAACCCGCGTATTCGTTGCTATCTCCGATATGGCAAGAGCAGTCGGAACAGTTATCGCGTGTCCGAGTATGATTATAAAAATTACACCGAAAAATCCCAAGGTGCCGATAGCGTAACCAAATCGCAGGAACAGGATGGCTCCAAGTATCGTAGAAACGGCTGTCAGATAAACCGGCGCAGTCCCAAAACCACCCTCTCTGCTATGTGTATCAACTCTTTCCATAATATGTACATATAAAAAAATTCGCTGTAAAGTTGGTTATTTTTTCTTAAAACAAGAATTTTTTTCTTTTGCGGGGTTTTTCATCCACGAATTGGCACGAATTTTTATCTAATTTTCACGAATTTTTAAAAATCCTTCGGATTTTTTCCAATCGACGCATGATTGAAAATCATGTAATTCTGTGAATCCTGTGAATCCTGTGAAAAATCGCAATTCACATCCCCATTTATGGGGATATGACCGCCAAAAAAATACCATATTTATGGTATTGCATATGTCAAAAATACCGGTTATCTTTGCAGTCGAAAATCAGTACTGATTTTGAGTTTTTATTGTGTTTATTAAAAAAAGTTGTTTCGATTATGAAAAAAGTATTTTATTTATCTTTATCGGTCGCGATATTGTTATCGGCGCAAATTTTATCCGCACAGGGATTGCGGGTTGTGTACGAAGAAATTCTTAGTCCTGCCAGAAGCGGCATTAATGACTCAATTTCAATTGAAAATCCCGAAATAAGAGCAATTATAGAAAAACAGAGGCAATCGCTTATACTCAAAAAGCAGACGGAGCTTGTCATAAATAAAGGAGCATCGCTTCATTCGATTCTTCAAAAAAATGGTGTACAGGATGCGGAAATTTCGGTGGACAATACAATACTTAACGTTCAAAGAGATATACAAACTCCTACAGGTGATTTATTAATCTATAAAAATATAATAACTAACGAAACAGTTATTCAGGAAGAATTTGAC
>JAISSE010000226.1 GCA_031273285.1 Prevotellaceae bacterium | reverse complement strand
GCTATTTTCAGCGAAGTGTAAATGCCGCGTTTGGAGAACTGAGGCCACTCCGAAAAGCCGAACTGCGCCGCCACGTTATATCCGTATGCAAAGTTTTCGGGTTTTCCGAGGCTGTTAACCATATGGGTACGGAAATATTTTTGCCGGAAAAAATTCAGTTGCAGCAGGGACATCCGGTTTCGGACATACTGATAATTTTCGGGATTTTCGGGCTTGTCGACACCCCTGTACTGCGGATTTCTGTCGAAAAAACGGGCTGAAACAACAAAGGTATTGTCGTTTTTGTCAGGATTGAAAGCATATCCCAGCGAAGCCGAAAATTCCCCGCTGTATGTCGGCGAAACGGAATCCCATACGGTGTGAGCCAAATTTATTTCCCTCAGATTGTTGCTGACCTGTCCGAAAAGATTAAGATTTTTTTGCAGAGGTCTTTCGAGCGAAAGGATACGGTTTGTCGATAAAATATCGTCGAAATACGAAGCGTCGATATTGATGAAAGTTTTTAGAAAGTTGGGGTATCCGTATCTTACTCCGCCTCCGAAATTCCTGTCCGTATGAGCATTGAATACCCCCCGGAGACTGAAATTGTTACCCAGCCCGATGAAATTTCTGTCAAAAAGCTCAACATCGACTTTCGACGACACGTTGCGGACGTATGCGCCGACAGACCAGTTGTCCTGCACGATAACCTTCACGTTTGCACCGAAGTCCGAAATCGAATCTATCCGTATGCCGACATCATTGACATATTCGATATTGCGGATGAAAGACTCCGTTTCCGCCATTATGAGAGGGTCTATTGCTTCGCCTTTCCTGAACATCAAGCTGTTTTTCAGAACCCATGCACGTGTTCTTGCATGAGCGTTGTTGCCGAGTTGTTCAATCCGTTTCATGTTCTTCACCGAATCGAATTTCCCGACATCATATCCGAACGGAGGCAGGACAATCACTTCGATATCGTTGATTATCCTGCCCTCATACGGCTCAAACTGCTTGTCGACGGAGAGTTCCCGCTCATGAACGACGGTGTCGATACTTGGTTTGCGGGTGAGAAGCGAAAAAACCCTTTTCGTGAGTTTTTTATTCGACATGGCTTGCCGAATACGGTTGTATGTCGCGGTATCGGAGGCGCTAACGGCGGTATCCGAATCTTTTATCGAGTATCTGTTTTGCGCTGCGGTTTCCGATGCAAAACAGACAAATACCGCCGCCATGCAATGCAGCAGAATCGGGAAAATGCCGGAACGCGACCGACCGTCAGCCATCCGAAACCTCTTTCCTCTTATCCACGCACACGACAATTTTATCATCTTTGACCTCTACCATGCCGGCAGTCATGTTGAAGCGATTTTCCGTATCTTTTGTCAGATAGACAACATCGCCTTCAACAAGCAGGGAAACAATGGCGGCGTGACCCGGAAGAACCGTGAAATTGCCCGCCATGCCCGGTACCGACACCCGTTCGACGTTTCCCTTGAAAAAAACTTTGTCCGGAGAAATTATTTCCAAATACATACCTATATATATTATATCTCTTTCAGTTTCGCTATATAGTCCTGCGGATTTGCCGCCGAAAAAACGGCGTTCCCCGAAACCAGAACATCCGCGCCGGCGGAGTATATCGCTCCCGCGTTTTCGAGATAAATCCCGCCGTCGACTTCTATCAGCGCGCCGGAGCCGCTGCGGGTTATCAAGTCCCCTGCCTGCCTGATTTTATCCGTCGACCGCGCGATAAACGTCTGACCTCCGAAACCCGGATTGACGGACATTATAAGCAGAAGGTCGATGTCGCCGATAATATTTTCGACCGACGACACGGGAGTGTGAGGATTCAGCGCAACGCCGGCTTTCATCCCCAGCGATTTGATATGCTGTACCGTTCCGTGAAGATGAACACATGCCTCGTACTGCACCGTAAGTATCGACGCGCCGGCTTTGCAAAACTTTTCCGCGTATTTTTCGGGATTCACAATCATCAAATGGACATCCAGCGGCTTGGCGGTCAGCTTCGATACGGCTTTTACCACCGGCAGCCCGAACGAAATGTTCGGAACAAACACCCCGTCCATAATATCCAGATGTATCCAGTCCGCACGGCTGCGGTTCAGCATGTCAATCTCCTTTTGCAGATTGCCGAAATCGGCACTCAGGATGGAAGGCGAAACGAGTTTGCTCATTTTCATTTCGGGGATTAATATTTCAACCATTTATCCATCCATGCAAAAAATTCTCTTTGCCACAGGATGGCGTTCTGCGGACGAAGAATCCAGTGCGTCTCTTCGGGAAATACGACAAGTTTTGCCGGTATGTTCATCATGCGGGCGGAGTTGAACGCCGCCAGCCCCTGTGTATAAGGCACCCGATAGTCGTGTTCGCCGTGAAAGACAAGTATGGGCGTGTCCCAGTTTTTGATGAAATTGACGGGCGACTGCTCGTAAACTTTTTCATTCGCCTTCTCCCAGAAAGGACCTGTTTCCCAGTTTTCGAAAAACATTTCTTCGGTGGTGGTGTACATTGCCTTCATGTCGAATATGCCGCAGTGCGCGATGAACGCCTTGAAACGCCTGTTGTGGTTGCCAGCCAGCCAGAATATCGAATATCCGCCGTAACTTGCACCGACGGCGCCCATGCGGGTTTCGTCCGTCCAGGGCATGGATGCGATATAATCGGCTGCCGACAGTAAATCGCGCTCCGGTTGCCCGCCGTGATCCCTGCTCACGGCATCCGACCATTCCTGACCGTAGCCGCTGACGCCGCGCCGGGCGGGATAAATCACGACATATCCCCGCGAAGCCATCAGTGCGTAGTTCCAGCGATAGCTGAACGACTGGCTGACTTCGCCCTGAGGTCCTCCGGTACACATCATTATGCACGGATATTTTTTCGATTTGTCCATGTTCGGAGGCAGAATGACCCACATCGGCATCTCTTTGCCGTCGGTGGTTTTGACGCGGTGCAGTTCCATTTCGGGCAAATCAAGCTGACTCAATATGTCTCTGTTTACGAACGATATTTCCGTGCTTTCGCCGCTTTGCGCATCGAATGTGCAGATTTCCGACGGTCGTGTAAGCTGCGATTTGTTCACGACAAATCCGCCGGCTGTTTCGCGTATGTGCTGATAATCGAAAAATCCGTCTTTGGAGATTTGCCGGAACACTCCCGATGCGGCGTCTTCGGAGAAAGTCATCCGGAAAACGCGGAAAGTTTCGTCGAAACAGGCGGTGAAATACAGCGATTTGCCGTCTTTCGACCAGACAATGTCCGAAGGATTCGAGTCAAATTCCCTCGAATAATCCGTTTTTGTCCGGGCGGCGAAATTGTAGACGAATATGCGCGATTTGTCGGCTTCGTAACCTGCCCGCTCCATGCTTAGCCACAACAGTTTGCTGCCGTCGGGCGAAAAGGACGGCGATTTGTCGTATCCGTGCATTCCGGCGGTAAGAAGCTCTGTTTCCCCGCTTTCCGTATTGTAAAGATAGATGTTCGAATTTGTCGATTCGGCATATTCTTTCCCCGCAAGTTTCTTGCTTGAGTATGCCAGAATTCTTCCGTCGGGCGACCAGGATGTTTCGCCGATATCGTCGAAAGGTTTTGTCGGCGTGTCCCAGGGTTCGTCCCTGTTGATGTCTTCCATGGACCTTACCGTTCCGTCGTCGTAGCCGGCTACGTAAAGATGAGTGAACGAGCCGTCTTTCCACGTGTCCCAGTGCCGGTACATCAAATCTTCGGCAATGTATGCGTTTGCTTTCGGCAAATCTTCGTAGACGTCCTTTCCGAGAACCTTTGT
This sequence comes from Prevotellaceae bacterium, assembly GCA_031273285.1. Lineage (GTDB taxonomy): Bacteria > Bacteroidota > Bacteroidia > Bacteroidales > UBA932 > JAIRLF01. The sequence goes on along the minus strand of JAISSE010000226.1, from coordinate 3,340 downwards.
TACCGGAGTGTCGATTGCCAGCAGCAGCTTTTTGCCGTCGGGCGAATAGCTGAACTCGTTAATCTGCCTGTCTTCGGGAATGGCGACCGCTCTCTCGCCCGTTCCGTCGGGTTTGATTTCGAACAGTTTGCCCTTGCGGACAAATCCGATATACCGCCCGTCGGGACGCCATTTGACGGCGCCTTCCTTTTCGGGCGAATCGGTCAGCTGTTTACCGTTGCCGCCGTCGGAATCCATTATGTGCAGTTCCGAATTGCTGGAGTTTTGTTCGACATCATACCGGGTTACGGTATATGCGATTTGTTTGCCGTCGGGCGAAACCTCCACGTTGCCGATACGTCCGAAAGCCCATAATACTTCCGGCGTCATCAGCCTGTCTGCGAGTTTAATATCTTTTTTTCCTGTCATGGGAGATGTGTTTTGTTGCCGCATTTTTCCGTTGCATGAACATAAAAGCGCAACCATAATTACTAAAACCAACCTTTTCATCGTATAACGCAATTTAATCAATTTACAGTGCAAATATACCACAAAAATCGTTCCCCCGCATTTTTTTTGCGAAATTTGCCGGTAATACGCTTAATAACAAATTGAAAATTGAAAATTGAAAATTGAAAATTTTTGCGGGATTAACGTGTAGTGAACAGTGTATAGTGAACAGTGGACAGTCGGCTGACGCTGATTTAGCCTGATTTTACAGGATTTGCAGGATTGTCAATCATACGTCGATTAGGATTTGTTCACAAACAAACGATACATTAGCTGAAAAACAAACACATTCCGTCCCTGACGGGACGGAATGTGAATAAATATCTTGTTTATTTTTGTACAATGCTTGTCGCCGTGGAGACGTGGCGCGCCGCGTCTCCACGGCGACAGGGGGCTGCGACCAAAAAAAACAAATTTTAACAAAAAATTTTAAAAAAAGTTTTGCGGATTGAAATTTTATTTATCTTTGCATTTGAATTTGACAGTAATAAATATATTTATGTAATTGAAAATGTGTGATAAACACTCGAAATATGAAACCAAATTTTATCCGGCAAGCGGTGTTTTGCCGGACAAGGCGATTATTTTGTTGGATAAGTCGGATATTATGTTAGAGAGAGAGAGAGAGAGAGAGAGAGAGAGAGAGAGAGAGAGAGAGAGAGATGCTCAGCGAGTTACATACTTATTATGTATATGCGCACGCGCGTCAAGTAAAGAAAATAAACCGGATTTGCAACAAATCCCGATTCCCGAATCTGACGCGGCGACGTCGGAATACGGGAACGGAAATTTTATCATATCCATTCAATACAACCGTCGGCTTTACGAACCCTGCGGCAACCGATTATTTTGCCCGCACCCGCCGACTTCGGAGATGTCAGTTAAATTCAATTACAAATATTTTAAAATTTATGTGCCATGGCTAAACAAAAAGGCAATGTTGTAACCCACGGATTAAGTGGAAAAATCGGCGATTTACTGGTATTTCGCCAGGTGGACGGTAAGACGGTAGTGTCGAAAATACCGGAACAAAGTAAAACGGTGTCGGAAAATCAGAAAAAGACACGCAAACGCTTCCAGCAGGCTGCCATCTATGCAAAAGCGGCAACGGCGAAATCGTCGGAAAGTAAAGAGATTTACGACGCGGCTGCAAAAAAGAAGAAAAGCATACCTTACAGAGTGGCAGTGGCTGATTTCTTCAATGCACCGGATATTCATCACGTTGATGTATCGCACTATACCGGCGCCCCAGGCGATGTTATCCGCATTGAAGTATCGGATGATACGGCGGTTAAATCCGTAAAAGTTACTATCATCAATGCCGACGGTTCTTTGGTGGAAGAAGGCGACGCACAGGTCGATGTATCGGGGTACGTATGGAAATATACAGCCGTGCAAACTAACGACAGTCTTGAGGGCGATAAAATTGTGATTACGGCATCCGATTTTCCCGAGAATATTACCCGGGAAGAGCAAATTTTGGAATGATTAGGTGAAATAATTAATTCGAATATCCGGCATGAACCAAAGGCAGCAATATAGAAATTTCCAATATAGGATGAATATGGGATCAATATAGGATCAATATAGGGAGAACGAAAAAATAAACGATAAACAACGTTCTTTGGTCTGTCGATTGAACGTCGCCTTATTGGAAAAGACGGAAACCGAAAGATCTTGACGGAGCGGAAGTAAATTAAAAGTAAGTATTAGTATATTAACAAATTATAAATTATTCATATTATGAATGAAAACAAGTTTTTAAAATTTTTTGCGATAAGCGCATTTATTGTGCTTATGTTTGTCAGCTGCTGGGCGACGACAGAGTCGTTGCATCTGCTGTTGCCTTCGTGGCCCGTTGTCTTTTTTTGGGCTATATCCATTATCTTTTTCGTTGTCGCCTCGTTAGGCACAAAGATGATTGTGGACAGTTTCAACCAAAATATACAGCTCGAAAATCGAGGATGGCGACTGCTCGGCGGCGTTTTGCTGCTTGTTGTTTTTTGGATTGTGTTCAGTCTGCCGACCAATACGCATACTTTTTTTTACCGTTCGGTAATAAAGGATGTGCTGATAAAAGAATTGCAGGATACAAAGGACAAATTGCAGGATTTGGCAAGTGACGGCGAAGCAGGGAAAATCATTGCGCAGGAAAAAGCGGATTTCAGGAATAAAACGGATGCGCTATTTGCCAAATTTTCCGCTGAAATTAATAATCCGGGCATTCCCGGCTGGGGCGACAGAGCGGAGAATGCGCTCATTGATATGGAAGCCGAACTGGGAAAAATTCAACGCCTGAAACTGAGGTCAAACAGTCTGTCCGACAGACAGGAATTGATAAAAACCATGCGAGAACAGGTAGACAATCTTTTGGAGTCGAAACTGGCAAGCGTCTATGATACGCGATTGGCAAATATTAATCGCGGACTCGACAAAGACGAGATACAAAGGCTGATTGGAGAAATTTCGAAAACGCAAAACAAAATAGCGGCTATGCCTGTCGACAACGACGAACCGACACAATTAACCCGAAACAATTTGACGCAGGCGTTTGCCATCATTAACAAATATTGCGATGTTTTGAAAACGGAATTTGAAAACACTCACCCCAATGTGGCGGAAGAGGCAGAAAAAGTGCTGAAAGAATACGATTTGCCGAAAATCGTAAAACTGGAAAGCGTAATTGTAGTGTGGACGGATTTCTTTGCAGGGAGATATGCCGGCAGAGGCTTTTTGTTCTGGATTATTATTGCCGCTTTGGTGGATATTGCAGGCTTCATTTTCTTTGATATGGCATTCAAGAGAGTAGATTGATTTAAAGAGTATTAATTAATAAATTAAATTAAAAAAA
>JAISSE010000038.1 GCA_031273285.1 Prevotellaceae bacterium | reverse complement strand
ATATAATCCGCGTTATCCATACATCCCGCTGCAATATTTCACGTTTCAAAAAAATGTTATACCTTTGCAAAATATTTTAATATATAAATATTGTTATATACTACTAAAATAAATGTGTTTCTGCTTATTGCGATGATAGGCGGTTTGTCTGTCGCCCCGAATCAGGCATATGCGAAGAGTTTTATAACACTGCAAAGCGACACCGTGAGTGCGGATACCACAGTCAAAAATTCGGATACGGCAGCGACGGACACAATCATCGACACCCCGGTCATATCGCTGCCCGACAGTGCAATGACAGGCATGTCCGATTCCCTGAATGTCGGCGGTCAGGACGAGGACAGCCTTATTATCCGGAAGGGGACGACCAAAAAGGAAAAAACAAAGCCCGATACTCTGGTAACGTATTTTTTCGCCGATACTTTGCGCTACAACCGAATCATAACCTGGACAGTCAACCGCTATCTCAACACTCCGACAATCGTTTCGCAGGATACCCTTCAGAGCGAAAACATGACCGAACTGCCTTTTCACAAGGCGGATGTGGGCGTGTCGTATCTCGGAACGACGGGAAGCGCTTCGCTGCTGCACGATTTTTTCAAAAGAAGCCGATCGGATATTTTCCCTTTCATGGACCCCTACAGTCTGTACGGTTTCACTCCCGACAATATACGATTTTACAATACCAAAGGACCCTTTTCGAACCTGTCCTACTACACTTCGGGCAACAAGCGCATTTCCGAAGACAATACCAAAGTTCTGATTACCCGCAACATCAACCCCTCGTTAAATGCGGGTCTCTACTATCAGAAAATGGGTGCCAAGGGGATTTACCAGAATCAGCGAACTTCCGACAAGACGTTCAACATGTTTGTCTCGTATGTCGGCAAACAGTATGTCGCACACGCGGGATACATCTATAACGGCATCAATAACAAGGAAAACGGCGGTATCGTCAACGATTTTTTCATCGAAGACACCGTTATCAATGCCGATGCCATTGACGTGAAGCTGAAATCCGCACTTAATATCCTGTCGTCCAACACATATTTTCTCACCCATTCGTACGGTCTCCCGCTTAATCTGTTCAAGCGCGATTCCGCGAACATTGGCGACGGCACGGTTGTCTATTTCGGTCATACGTTTGAATATTCGCGAAACAGACGAATCTATACCGACGGAGTCGGCGACACCGCATACGTGGATTTACGCGACGGACAGCGCAATTACCGGCGATATTACGACAATGCCTACATGTCGGCTGTCGGAAGTATAGACTCGACATTTGCCTCCAAATTCGACAACAGGCTGTTTATCCGGCTGCAACCGTATTCGTCCGCAGCCATCATTTCGAAAATCGACGGCGGGCTGGGCTACAGTTTCGACAAATATTACGGCTTCACTCCCGAATCGTATCTGTACGGACACAGGGACGAAAAGCTGTCCACCGGCTATATTTACGGCAACGCGGAAGGCATGTTCAGCAAATATTTTTCGTGGCAGGCATTCCTCAAATACCATTTTTCGGGTTACAGGATGAACGACCTGAATTTTGATGCAAATGCAAGACTGTCACTGTATCCGGTCAGCGGAGGAGTTCATTTTACGGGTCGTTTCCTGCTGGACAACAGGGAACAGCCGTATTTTATCAAAAAGTATTATTCCAACCATTTTCAATGGAATAATAACTTCAACAAAACCACCGAAACACGCATCGAAGCCGAGGTAACCGTTCCGGACTGGAATCTGGAAGTGGGATTTAAAAACAGCGTTATTTCGAACCATGTGTATTTCAACGATAATGCCTTGCCGCAGCAAACTTCCGAAATACTGAACATCACCGCGCTACATTTAAGCAGCAAGCTGAGTTGGTGGCTGTTGCGCCTCGATACACGTCTGACGTTTCAAAACACATCAAACGGCAATGTCCTTCCGCTTCCGGCGCTTAGCGGAAATCTCACGTTTTATGTCGAATCGCAATGGGTGAAGAATGTGTTGAACGCTCGAATAGGTCTGGATTTTTATTACAATACCCGCTTTTACGATTATGCGTACAACCCTGCAACCGGAATGTTTCATACCCAGTCGGAAAGGCGAATCGGGAATTATCCGTGGGCGGATTTATTCGCTTCCTTCAAGTGGAAACGCGCCAACATATACGTGAAATTCACCAATGCGGGTGATGGAATAGTGGGGAAAAGAAACTATTTTTCGGCTCTGCACTATCCGAGAAACAACAGAATGTTTCGCTACGGAATTAACTGGTTTTTCCACAATTAGACGGAAAATATCCGGATGCGGTTCAAAAATATAACGGAATTATAATTGAAAATATAAAAATGAAAGGAAAAATTTTGTCGGCAATAGCCATGATAACCATGTTCGGTGTTGTTCTGTCCAACGATAACAAAAAAAGTATTCCGACAGACCGGCAGATTGTTGTTGCTTTGGATACAAGCAATTACGGTTATTTTCTGCAAAAAGGAAATCCCTGCGGGTATCAGTTCGAACTGTTCGAACTGTTTGCCGAAGAAAATAATGTAAATCTTGATTTTCGCATCGTTCCCGACAGTCTGAAATTCGACATGCTGATTGGGGGAGATATTGATATTGCGGTTTTTAGCGAAGGTTTCGACAGTCTGTACAGTGTTTTCAATAAATATGCCGACATCTGTTCGTCGATACCTCTCGACAATACCGTAAAATCGGTATGGCTCGCCCGCGAAGAAGACATGCCCGTGATACTCTCAATCAACACATGGGCGTCGAACCTGAAGGGCAGAAGCACGTATAATGCTCTACAGACAAAGTATTTCAGTCGCAAACACGGCAAACGTGCCGGAGGCATATCGCCCTACGACAATATCCTGAAAAAATACAGTGCGGAAATCGACTGGGACTGGCGGCTGGCGGCTTCGATAGCATATCATGAGTCAAGATTCAGACCCGATGTAAAGGCAAAATCGGGAACAATCGGGATTATGCAGCTTATGCCAAACACAGTCAGCAGTTTCGGCGTGAAAAACGTGTACGACCCCGAAGAAAATATTAAAGGCGGTTTGAAATTAATAGCCTGTTTATCCGATATTTTCAGAAAGAAAGGAGTGCCCGAAGATGAACTGACGAATTTTGTGCTGGCGGCATATAACGCCGGTCACGGAAAGATTTTCAACTTCATGAAAGAAGCTGAAAATATGGGCTTTGACAAAAACAGGTGGAAAGACGTCGCTTCGGTGATTCTGCTGAAAAGCCAAAACCGTGCTTCGACATCTCCGAAATCGAAATTTACCGGCAGGGAAACATTGAAATTTGTTGATAATGTGTTGAAAAACTATAACCATTATAAAAATTTCTACGGTTTATCGTAAATATGACATCGGATAGATAAATGACTAATGATTAATTAAATGAAGACGATAGATGGATAAAAAAACCATACTTGAAACCATATTGAAAGACGAGATTTTGCAGTTGCTGGCTTCTCCGATACTGAAAGGCATCGGAGAAACCGTTCGGTCGGAAAATGTTCGCGCCTATATCATAGGCGGATACGTAAGGGATCTGATTTTGCAGAGACCGTCAAAGGATATTGACATTGTTGTTGAAGGAAGCGGGATAGACATTGCCGAAAAAGTTGCGGATAAATTTGGCGTTCAGGTGAATGTCTTCAAAAATTTCGGTACCGCAATGTTCCGGACTGCCGACGTGGAGGTCGAATTTGTGGGAGCAAGAAAAGAATCGTACCGGCGGGAATCACGAAAGCCGATTGTGGAAAACGGTTCGCTGGAAGACGACCAGAACAGACGTGATTTCACAATCAACACGCTTGCCATCAGCCTGAATAAAAAAGATTTGGGAAGCATTGTCGATCCTTTTGAAGGGATAAACGATCTGGAAAAAAAGCTGATCCGAACGCCGCAGAATCCGGATATAACTTTTTCCGACGACCCTCTGCGGATGATTCGTGCCGTCAGGTTTGCCGCCCAGCTGAATTTTGCCATTGTCGATGAAACTTTCGAGGCGATAAAACGAAACGCCGAAAGAATCGAAATCGTGTCAAAAGAGCGTATCGGCGACGAACTCAACAAGATAATCATGGCAGACAAACCTTCTGCCGGTTTTCGGCTGCTGGCGGATTCGGGACTGCTGAAACTGATATTTCCCCAACTGATGCTGTTGCAGGGTGTCGAATCGAAAAACGGAAAAAAACACAAGGATAATTTCGAGCATACATTGCAGGTGCTTGATAATATTGCCGTAACATCGGACAATCTGTGGCTGAGATGGGCGGCGCTGCTTCACGATATTGCCAAACCCGCGACAAAAAAATTCGACGATAATGTGGGCTGGACTTTTCACGGACATGAATTTCTCGGCTCGAAAATGGTGCCGGGAATATTCAAGTATCTGAAACTTCCGCAGAACGAGAAAATGAAATATGTCCGGAAACTTGTTTTACTGCATTTGCGACCGATTGTCCTTGCTCAGGAGGAAGTTACCGATTCGGCGGTACGGCGGTTACTGTTTGATGCCGGCGACGATATCGACGACCTGATGATGCTCTGCGACGCCGACATCACTTCAAAAAACAGAAATACGGTGGACAGGCATCTGCGTAATTTTCAGCTCGTCAGGTCGAAATTGAAAGAGATTGAGGAAAAAGATGCCGTCCGCAATTTTCAGCCTCCCGTATCGGGCGAAATAATAATGGAAACATACGGAATAGGTCCCTGCAAGGAGGTCGGATTGATAAAAAACGCTATAAAAGAAGCGATTCTGGATGGCGTCATCAGCAATAATTACGAAGAAGCATACGAATTTATGAAAAAAGAAGCCGAAAAATCGGGACTGAAACCGAAACCTCAAGAACAGCACGCGGATGATGCGGATTAGACGGATTTTCGCAGATTATCAGAGCCTACGACAAAAATCCCCTCTGTTCGGCGTAGTGTTACCACCTTGCGGAAGATGGTGTGACCACCTTGCGGAAAATGGTATGACCACCTTGCGGAAAATGGTGCGACCACCTTGCGGAAGATGGTACGACCACCTTGCGGAAGATTCTGTTTTGCAAAATGATGATAAACCGTTTCAACCGCAAACGTTGGGGTATTGTGCGCAGGGGCAGGGTGCGCCCTGCCCCTGCCGCAAAGAATACTCCCCCTTCGTTTCCCATCGCAAAGTAAGCACGAATGAAACAATGAACAGAGGCGGGCTTTCCTTCTTTTTTTATTTCAACACCCTGTTCAGTTCTTCTTTCATTGCAGGACGTTTTGGATTCAGGGCGATCAGTGTTCGGGCTGTTGCCCTGATTTCATTTGCCCACGCGGGCATATCTTTCATAATCGACAGCATATCACCGGCAAGCGCTGCATATTCGTTGCGATTGTTGACCCTGCATCCTTTACTCTCCAGTTCTCTCACGAAAAGCGACAGCATTTCTTCCGGATAACGCTTCGACAGATGGGCATGGAAAGATAAAAGGACATTCAGGTCGGCGTTCGTCCGCACCACCTCCAGCAACCTGTCCCAGTACTGTTCTTCGATATAAACAGGCGCCAGATCATGAAGCAAAGCCTTGTTGAGCAAATCATCACCCCACGGACCTTTTCGTTTTCCATATTCCCGGGTTAATTCAACCGTTTTATCCGCTATGTGCTTTTCTATTATCTCTTTCCACTTTTC